>NZ_JBRRDR010000013.1:0-97115 GCF_056759755.1 Stenotrophomonas sp. STEN046 | reverse complement strand
GTCCGGTTGAGGGGGTGTGAGCGGCATGGATGCCGCGACCAAGCCCCCATGGATGGGTTTACGGCGTCCCCCTCAACCGGACCCACCCCGCCTACCCTCAGGAAACCAGCTTCTGCTGCTGCTTCGGCCGTTGCTGTTGCTGTTGCTTCGGCTTCGGCTTCGGCTTCGGCTTCGGCGGGTGCAGGGCGCAGCCCTGCCGACCAACCCTATACTTGCGCCGGTGACTGTGTTCCCTGCCCTCGTTCCGCTCGATGCTCCACTGCTGGTCGGTTACAGCGGCGGCCTCGACTCGACTGTGCTGCTGCATTGGCTGTGGCGCTGCGCCCAGGCATCGGGCACCGCGCTGCGGGCCGTGCACGTGCACCACGGCCTTCAGCCGGCTGCCGATGCCTGGGCGCTGCACTGTCAGCAGCAATGCGCCGCGCTCGGTGTCGATCTGGCCGTGCACCGCGTGCAGGTCGACTCCGGCAACGGCCTTGGCCTGGAAGGTGCCGCCCGGCAGGCACGCCGCGCCGCATTTGCTGCCGAACTGCGCGACGGCGAAACGCTGGCCCTGGCCCAGCACCAGGATGACCAGGCCGAGACGTTCCTGCTGCGCGCGCTGCGCGGCTCGGGCGTCGACGGCCTGTCTGCGATGAGCGCCGACAGCGTGCTCGATGGCCATCACCTGTGGCGCCCGTTGCTGTCGCTGCCACGTACGGCCCTGCACAGCTACGCCGGTGCGCAAGGGCTGGACTGGATCGAAGACCCCAGCAACGCCGATGACCACGCCGACCGCAATTTCCTGCGCCTGCAGGTGCTGCCGCTGCTGCGCCAGCGCTGGCCGCATGCGTCGGCGGCCCTGGCCGCCAGCGCCGGGCACTGCGCGCGCACGCGGGCGCTGCTGGATGAGGAAGACGCCGAACTGATCGCGCACCTGGAGGTCGCTCCGCGGGTGCTGTCGCTGGAGCTGCTGCGGCAGGTATCACCCGAGCGTGGCGCACGCGTGCTGCGCGCCTGGGTGCAGCGCCATGGTGCACCACCGCTGGCCGCCACCGTCCTGCGCCAGCTGCAGCAGGAACTGCTGGAGGTGAGCGCAGATCGGCAGGCACAGGTGCGTTGGCAGGGCCACGCCATCCGCCAGTGGCGGCTGCATGCCTACCTGCTGCCGGCCGAACTGCCGGTGCTGCCGCAGCATTGGCAGGCGGACTGGGATGGCCGTGCCGCGCTGCCCCTGCCCGACGGGGGCCAGCTGCAGCTGCAGGGCATCGACGGCTTCGAGCGGCCCCTGCAGGTGCGGGCCCGTCGCGGAGGCGAACGCATCCTGTTGCCCGGGCGCACCCATTCACATGCACTCAAGGACTGCCTGCAGCGCGAACACCTGGCGCCGTGGCGGCGTGCGCAGCTGCCCTTGCTGTTCGATGGCGGGCAACTGCTGGCAGCAGCCGACGTGGTCGTTGCTGCGCCCCTGCACGCGTGGCTGCAGCAGCACGGCGCGCAGTTGCAGTGGCGTCCGGGTGGTTGGTGAATTGACCCCTGCGCGCGCGCCGTCCACACTTGTCGCATGGCCAAGAAGTCCCCCGAAAACGCCTCCCCTGTCGCCCAGTTCGAGCAGTCGCTCGAATCGCTGGAACACCTGGTGGAGCAGATGGAAACCGGCGAGCTGAGCCTGGAAGCCTCGCTCAGTGCTTACGAGCGCGGCGTCGGCCTGTATCGCCAGTGCCAGCAGGCGCTGGAGCAGGCCGAACTGCGCGTACGCCTGCTCAGTGATCCTGCCCAGCCGGAAACCGCAGAACCGTTCGATCCGCCCAGCCATGACGGCTGAGGCGTTGTTCGCGCGCTGGCGCGACCGTATCGAAAGCCAGCTCGATGCCGCCCTGCCCTCGCCGGCGGACGCACCGCAGCGCCTGCACCAGGCCATGCGCTATTCGGTGCTCGGTGGCGGCAAGCGCATGCGCCCGCTGCTGGTCTATGCCGCCGGCCACCTGCTCGGTGCACCGCTGGAAAAGCTGGATGCGGCCGCGATGGCGGTGGAACTGATCCACGCCTACTCACTGGTCCACGACGACCTGCCGGCGATGGACGATGACGCCCTGCGCCGGGGCAAGCCCACCACCCACATCGCCTTCGACGAGGCCACCGCGATTCTTGCCGGCGACGCCCTGCAGACCCGCGCATTCGGCCTGTTGGCCGACGCGCCGCTGCCGGCGACGCTGCGCGTGGCCTGCCTGCAGACCCTGGCCCATGCCTCCGGTGCGTCCGGCATGTGTGGCGGGCAGGCGCTGGACATCGACGCCACCGGGCAGCAGCAGTCACTGGCCGCGCTGACCCGCATGCATGCGCTGAAGACCGGTGCGCTGATCCGTGCCGCGGTGCGCATGGGCGCACTGTGTGGCGAGGCGCAGCAGGTCCAGCTGGCCCAGCTGGACAGCTTCGCCGATGCACTCGGCCTGGCCTTCCAGGTACGCGATGACATCCTTGATGTCGAAGCCAGTTCCGAACAGCTCGGCAAGACCGCCGGCAAGGACCAGGCGCAGGACAAGAGCACCTTCCCTGCGCTGCTCGGCATGGATGGCGCCAAGGCGCAGCTGCGCGAGCTGGCCGCCCGCATGCAGGCCACGCTGGCCGGCTACGGCGAAGAAGCCCAAGCGCTGCGTGCGCTGGCAACGCTGGCAGTGGAGCGCGATCACTGACCCTGCCCGCTGGGCAGAGTAAAAAAAAACGCCCGGCAATGCCGGGCGTTTTCGTGTGCACGCAGCGCCGGGATTACTTGATCAGGCGCAGGGTGAACGGGTAACGGTAGGCTTCACCGTTGTTGGCCTTCACCGCAGCGATGATGCTGAAGACCAGGCTCAACAGGCCAACGATCGGCGCCAGGATCATGCCGATGAGCACGAAGCTCAGGATGATGCAGACGAACATCGCGATGGCGATGGTGATCTGGAAGTTCAGCGCTTCCTTGGCCTGGTCGACGACAAACGCCTTGCCGGCATCATCCTTGTTGATCAGCCAGATGATGAGTGCACCGATGAAGCCGGTGAAGATGCCCAGCAGGTGTGCTGCCAGGGCCATGGTGCGCTGGTCGGCAGGCACGCTGGCCGCCGCCGGGACGTTTTCGAATTCGCTCACGACAAAACTCCTTTTTATTGGGTGGTCTTGACCGATCGGCGCCAAGCCGATCGCGTCAGGCGGGCATAGCTTACGCCATCAATGGCATCAATCATTACCGGCGATCGTCATCTGCCCCACCAGGATCGAGCCGGTGCGGATATGCGAGCGCGGATCGACGTCGCTGCCCACCGCCTCGATGGCCATGAACATGTCCCGCAGGTTGCCGGCAATGGTGATGCCATCCACCGGGTACTGGATCTGGCCGTTCTCTACGCGGAAGCCACCGGCCCCCCGCGAGTAGTCGCCGGTCACCCCGTTCACGCCCTGCCCCATCAGCTCGGTCACCAGCAGGCCAGTGCCCATCTGCGCGGCGATGTCCTGCAGCGAACCGGCATTGGCCGCCAGCTGCAGGTTGTGCACACCGCCGGCGTTGGCGGTGGTCTGCAGCCCCAGCTTGCGCGCCGAATAGCTGCCCAGCACATAGCGCTGCAGCACGCCATCGCGCACCAGCGCCGATGCCCGGGTGGCCACGCCGTCGCCGTCGAAGGCGGCAGAGCGCAGGCCGCGGCGCAGGTGCGGGAGCTCATCGATCTGCATCCATGCCGGGAACAGCTGCTGGCCGGCGCTGTCCAGCAGGAAGCTGGCCTGGCGGTACAGGGCTCCGCCGGACACCGCCGACAACAGGTGGCCGACCAGGCTGCGGGCCACTTCCGGGGCGAACAGCACCGGCATGCTGCCGGTCGGCAACGAGCGCGGCTGCAGGCGGGCCACGGTGCGCTCGGCGGCCCGGCGGCCGACACTGGCCGGGTCTTCCAGGTCGCCCCGGGCCAGTGCGCCGGTGTACCAGCCGTCACGCTGCATGCCATCACCGGTACCGGCGATCAGCGCGCAGCCGATCGAATGGTGGGTGCCACGCTCGCGGCCGATGAAGCCATGCGAGTTGGCATAGACCGACACGCTCTGCATGCTGGACACCGAAGCGCCATCGGAATTACGGATCTGCGCGTCGGCCTCGCGACCTGCCGACTCGCAGGCCAGGGCCAGGTCGACGGCCTCGTCGGCCTGCAGTTCCCAGGGGTGCCAGCCGTCCAGCTCGGGGAAATCGCGGGCCATCAGCCCGGCCTCGGCCAGCCCGGCAGCCGGGTCGTCCTCGGTGTGACGGGCGATCGCGCAGGCCTGTTCGACCGTGGCGACCAGGCTGGCCTCGTGCAGGTCGGCGGTGCTGGCACTGCCCTTGCGCTGGCCGAAGTAGACGGTCACCGCGATGCCGCGGTCGCGGGTGGACTGCACGGTCTCGACCTCGCCGAGACGGACGTTGACCTCCAGCCCGCGGTCCTCGCTGCAGCTGACCTCGGCCTGGCTGGCGCCCAGCGCGCGGGCGCGCTGCAGCAGCTGCTGGGAAATATCGGCCAGCCGTTCCAGCCGGGCCGGGCTGTCGTCGCCAACGGCAACTTCAGGGGCGATCACGTTCAATGCTTTATCCTGTACGGGTTGGGCCCGGCATCACGCCGGGCGACTTTTTTTGAAATCAGGTATGGACGATGCGCGGACGCGACGAAGAAACCGGTGAATTCCACGACAAGAGCCGCAGCCAGAACCGGCGCGATGCGCTGGATGTCCTGGCCCTGGGCGAGAAACTGGTGTCGTTGACCGCGGCCCAGCTGGCCCGCCTGCCGGTGCCGGAGGACCTGCTGCCGCACATCGCCGAGTGCAAGCGGATCACCGCGCATATCGCGCACAAGCGCCAGCTGGCGTTCCTGGCCAAGCACATGCGGCGCGAAGACGACGCCACCCTCGACGCGATCCGCGATGCCCTGGACGCCAACAGCGAAACCGGGCGCCGCGAAGTGGCGATGATGCACCGTGCCGAAGACTGGCGCGAACGCCTGATGGATGAGGGTGACAAGGCGCTGGCCGCGCTGCTGGACGACTACCCGCAGGCCGACCGCCAGCAGCTGCGCACGCTGGTACGCAACGCCCAGGCCGAAAAGGCCAAGAACAAGCCGCCGCGCGCCTACCGCGAGATCTTCCAGGTGCTGCGCACGCTGATGCTGCCGGCAGCCCTTGGCCTGAAGACCGGCGACGAGGATGTCGACGCCGACGACACGGCCGGGGAAACCGACGAGGACTGAGTCCCCGTCATCGGGCAGGGCGGTGGCGGTGGCCATCGCCGTGCTCAGGCCTGGGTACCGCCCACGGTGATGCCCTCGATCAGCAGCGACGGCTGGCCCACGCCGACAGGCACGCTCTGCCCGTCCTTGCCGCAGATGCCGACACCTTCGTCCAGCGCCAGGTCGTTGCCGACCATGCGTACCTTCTGCATGGTTTCCGGGCCGTTGCCGATCAGGGTCGCGCCCTTCACCGGCGCGGTGATGCGGCCATCCTCGATCAGATACGCCTCGGTGGCCGAGAACACATACTTGCCGCTGGTGATGTCGACCTGGCCGCCGCCGAAGTTGACCGCGTACAGGCCCTTCTTCACCGAACGGATCATTTCCTGCGGATCGTGCTGGCCGGCGCGCATGTAGGTATTGGTCATGCGCGGCATGGTCATGTGCGCGAATGATTCGCGACGGCCATTGCCGGTCGGTGCCACGCCCATCAGGCGCGCGTTGAGCGAATCCTGCATGTAGCCGACCAGGATGCCGTCCTCGATCAACGTGGTGCACTGGGTCGGATGCCCTTCATCATCGATGTTGAGCGAGCCGCGGCGACCGTCCAGGGTGCCGTCATCGACAATGGTCACGCCCGGGGCTGCAACGCGCTCGCCGATGCGGCCGGCGTAGACACTGGTGCCCTTGCGGTTGAAGTCGCCCTCCAGGCCGTGGCCAACGGCTTCGTGCAGCAGCACGCCCGGCCAGCCTGGTCCCAGCACCACCGGCATCACGCCTGCCGGCGCCGGCACCGCGTCCAGGTTCACCAGTGCCTGCCGCAGTGCCTCGCGGGCAAATGCTTCCGGGCGGCCATCAGCGAACAGCTGCTGGTAGCCATAGCGGCCACCGCCACCGGAATAGCCGGACTCGCGGCGCCCGTTCTGCTCGACGATCACCTGCACGTTCAACCGGACCAGCGGGCGTACGTCGGCGCCCAGCACACCGTCGGTGCGCGCGACCAGCACGGTATCCACGCCACCGGACAGGCTGACCATCACCTGCTTCACTCGCGGGTCGGCGGCACGCAGGTAACCGTCCAGGCGCTTGAGCACCTCGACCTTGGCCTCGTTGCCGATGCCGTCGATCGGGTCCAGCGCCGGGTACAGCACGCGCGCATCACCGCGCAGCAGCGAACGCCCGGACTGCGCACCGCCTTCGCGCGAGATCGCGCGCGCCGACTGCGCGGCGGTCAGCAGCGCGTCGGCATGGATGTCATCGGAATAGGCAAAGCCGGTCTTCTCACCGGCAATCGCACGCACGCCGACGCCCTGCTCGATGGAATGGGCGCCGTCCTTGACGATGCCGTCCTCCACGCTCCAGCTTTCGCGCCGGGCATGCTGGAAGTACAGGTCGCCGAAATCCACACCGGGGCCGAGCAGTTGGCCGAAGGTGCGCTCCAGGCCGGCGGTATCCAGGCCACCGGGGCGCAACAGGCGGTCTTGGGCAAGCGTCAGGGCGTTGTCAGTCATGGTCTCGATCTGGGGGTGTGAAGGCGGTCAGGCAAGCCCGCCGTGGTGAACAGGGAACGCCGCACGCTCAGCGCGGGCGCGGCTGATCGGTGACGGTCGGTGGCGCTGCCGGCGCCGGTGGCGTGCGCGGTGCAGGCGGGGTGCGCTCGCGGCTGCGCTCGATCACCTCCACCTTGGGTTCTTTCCAAGGGCCGGTCACCCGGTAGGTCCGGGCGCCGATCTCACCCAATGGCTTGGACAATACCGCATTGGTGGCAGCGCCCAGTGCCGCGCCGACCGGCCCGCCAGCCACCGCACCGACCACCGTCAGCAGGTTGCCGGCACGCGGGTTGACGTCGATGGTCTGGTCGAACTGCTGCCTGCGCAGGTCGGCCTCGCCACGGATGGTGATGTTGGCAGCCGGCCCTTCGATCAGCACCTTGTCGGTGCGCGCCATGCCATCGGCGAACTGCACGCCGCCCTGGACCTGGTTGAAGGCGAATCCCTTGGAGAAGAAATCGCGGAAGTCGAACATCAGCCGCCGCGGCAACTGGGCCACGCTCAGCAGACCCAGCACCCGCCCGGCCCCCGGCTCCAGTTCCAGCAACTGGCCGTTGCGGGCATTCACATCCAGCTGGCCCTGCAGGTTGCCCAGCTGGAAGTCCGAAGGACCGCCAGGCCAGGACGCCTGCAGCTGGGCCTGCCCGGAACCACCACGCAGCTGGCCACCGTAGTCGAGGTTCTGCAGCAGGCCGCCAAGATCTTCACTGCGCACCTGCGCGTTGAGCGCGGTCCGCGACCCGGCGCCCTTGCCCAGCCAGCGACCACTGATGTCGATCTCCTGGTTGGGTGCACGGAACCGGAGTTCTTCCACACTCAGTCCGGAGGCGATCGGCCGTGTACGCAGGACGGCCTGGCCCAGCACCACCTTGCCGAAGGTGAGGTCAGCGATATCCAGTGCGAACGGCGGCAGCTTGGCCGGGTCCATGTCATCGGCACCGGCCTGCACCCGCGCCGGTGCGGCGGTGGCCCCGGGCACGGTCGGCAGCGATTGCCAGTGCACGCGCTCCAGCTGGCCGCTTATCGTGCCGCCGTCAGCGTTGGGAACGGTCAAACGGCCCGACAGCGACGGGCCATCCAGGCGTACGTCCAGCGCCTGCGCGCCGGGACGCAGCTGCAGCCGGGTCTGTTCAAACACCCCCCCCACCAGCATCAGCTGTCCAACCTGCACATCCACCGCGCGCAGCGGCATCGGGTCGCCGTCGCCGCCGGCGCCGCGGGCCAGGCCGATCCATTCCAGCGCATCCAGGGTCGGGCTGCGGCCGTTGATGGTCAGCCCGCTGGCCGGTGGCTCGCGATCGACATGGTCGCTGCCCAGCGTGACCTGCACGCCGGTCTGGTTGTTGTGGCTGCGCGCGGCCAGCGCCAGCCGTTGCCCGAAGGCCACGTCGATGCGCCCGTTGCCCATCGGCAGCTGCGCGGCCACGGTGGTCGGCAGCACGTCTCCGGCCGGCTTTTCCAGCGGCGCAGGAAGCTCCAGGCGAGTGCCCACCAAATCCGAACGCAGGCGCAGCTCGCTCGGCGGCGTCGGTGTGCCCGGCGCGGCCTTGGGCATGTTCACCGCGATGGTCCACGGCGAGGTACCACTGATATAGGGCTTCAGCCAGGCCATTTCCGGGGCCCGGTCCAGCAGCGTGCCGGCGTCGAGGGTGGCGGCCAGCTCCGATTCAAAGGCCAGCCTGGGATCGCGCACGAAACCGCCGGCACGCAGGCTCAAGCGGCCATCCTGGCCGAGATGACGCACGGCCAGCTCCTCGGCAGCGAAACCGCCATTGCTGTAACGCGCCTGCCCGCGCATGTTGTCGAATTCCAGCTGGAAGCGCTTGTCGACCAGCTTCAGGCCAGCCAGGTCCACCGTGCCCTGCAGGTGCCCGCCGCCCTCGTCATGGTGCAGCGGCTGCAGCAGATCGAAGTGCACCCTGGCCGGCCCGCTGGCGGTGAGGTTGTCCAGGGTGTCGCCGTATTCCTTGTGCAGCGGGCTTTGCCGCAGCATTGCCAGCAGCTTGCCGGCATCGCCCTGGCTGTCGGCACGCACGTACAGCGGTTGCTGGCCGAAATCCTTGATGCCCGCCTCGAACTGCTGCACCGCCACGCCCGCCAGGTCGCCACGGCCCTGCATGTGGAAACCCGGGCCGATGAAGGCGACATCGGCATCCACCTGGCCCATCAACGGCCAATCATGCTGGAAACGGATGTCGCCGTTGGTGATGTGGCCGGTCGCCTCGAAGCGACCATCGTTGTTGTCGAACGGCCAATCATCCAGATCACCGCTGACCAGGCCGATGCCATCACGCACCTGGCCGGCAGCCAGGGCCATGTCCAGCCAGTCGGTGGCGCCCTTGCTCATTTTGGAATGGATCCAGAAGCGCTTGGCCGCCGTCATCGGTACATCGTCCAGCTTGGCCGCCAGCTGCATCCACGGGCGGGTGCCATCGCCTTGGAACCACAGCCCGCCGCGCACGTCAGCGGCATAGTCGGTACCTTCCACGCGCATGGCCGGGGTGCCGACGCGCCAGCCGCCGGCTTCATCACGCCAGCCAACGATCTGACCGGCCAGATGCAGGTCATGGCGTACGCCGAATCCGCTGGGCCAATCGAACTGCAGCTGCCGTTGCGGCTGCAGCTGCAGGCTGAAGCCATCCGCATCGCCCTCGAAGCGCCCTGCCAGGCCACGCAGGCCCGGGGAGCCGCCGACGCTGGCAAACCCCAGCGACTGCAGTTCGCCCTGCGCCCACAGCGGGCCGTCACGCTGGCCGCGCACCTGCAGCTGTGCCACGTCCAGCTGCGGCTTTGCCAGGTACAGCCAACGGCGCAGGCCCGCATCCATCCGATCGCTGAGCGCCAGGGTGCGCACGGCAATGCCCGCCTGTGCGGCGGCAGCCTGCACCTGCAGCTGCCTGCCCATCTGCAATCGCAGCCCATCCAGCTGCTGCTGGCTGCCGTCGGCCTGCAACCGCAGGCGCGGCACCTGCAACACCCAGCCATCGGCAACCCGCTGCCAGCGCAGGCGCGCCTGCAGGCGCTGCAACTGCACTTCAGGGCGGGCAACGCCGGGCATCGGCGCACCTTCGATGCGCAGCTCGCGCAGATCCGAATCGGTGGTCACCGCCACCGGGGCGAAATCACGCAGGCTCAACCACAGGTTGAGCTCGCCCTTGCCTTCGCGCAGGCGTACGCCTCCAGCCGCCAACAACGGCGCCCAGGCATGGAAATCGACCGGATCGGCGCCGAGCCAGGCCTGGCCATCGCCACGCTGGCGGTCCAGGTCCAGCACGGCGGTCAGCGGCAGTGCATCGACCTGTGCCCAGGCCCGCACGCCCACCCGCAGGCGCTGCCCATCCACGCGCAGCCGCAGGTCGATACGCGGCAAGGTCGCATCGATTCCCAGCGCCGGTGCATGCACGCCCAGGCGGCCACCGATCACCTGCAGCTCGCCCAGCCGGCGCAGTGCATCCAGCGGATCGCCGCCGCTGCCGGACTGCGGCAGCCCACGCACCGACCAGCGGCCATCGGCGGCCTGCTGCAGGTCCAGGGCCAGTCCGCGCAGGCGCAGTTCGGTCAGCGAGCGGCCCGGCAACAAGCCGCTGTACATGGACACCAGCACTTCGGCTTCGCCGATGGCCAGGCCCTGGCCTGCGCCGATGCGCAGGCCCTTCAGTTGCAGCAGTGGGCCGCGCCGGGTCCAGGTGGTGTCCAGGCGTTCGAAGCGCACCGGTTGTCCGGCGCGCTCGCTCAACCACGCTGCGATGCGGTCCGGGTGGCGCTCAGCCAGCGGCAGCAGCTGGCTGAAGGTACCCACCAGCAGGGCAAGGCCGACCAGGCCAACCGCGCAGGCGGCGATGAAATGACGGCGGATCCTTCGCAGTCGCAGGCGCGGCGGCGCGCTCATCGGCCACCGGAAGAAGACAGTCGGCCTGGATCAGAGCAGCACAACATCGAACTGCTCCTGCAGGTACTGCTCGTCCGCCTGGAAGCGGATGCTCTTGCCGAGGAATTCCTCCAGTTCGGCCACCGCCGAGGACTCCTCGTCGGTGATCCGCGCCACCACCTTGCTGGAGGCAATCACCAGCAGGCGCGCCGCATCGAACTGGCGCACCGCACGGGTGATCTCGCGGAAGATCTCGTAGGTCACCGTTTCGGTGGTCTTGATGGTGCCGCGGCCACTGCATTGCGGGCAGGTTTCCGACAGCTGCCGCTCCAGGCTTTCGACCGTGCGCTTGCGGGTCATTTCCACCAGGCCCAGCGGCGAGAAGTCGTACACCGTGGTCTTGGCATGGTCGCGCGCCAGCGCCTTTTCCAGCGTGCGCAGCACCTGGCGGCGATGCTCGGCATCGTCCATGTCGATGAAGTCGATGATGATGATGCCGCCCAGGTTGCGCAGCCGCAGCTGCCTGGCCACCGCCTGCGCGGCCTCCAGGTTGGTGCGGAACACCGTTTCTTCCAGGTTGCGCTGGCCGAGGAACGAGCCGGTGTTGACGTCGATGGTGGTCATCGCCTCGGTCTGGTCGATCACCAGGTAGCCACCGGACTTCAGCGGCACCTGCTTGTCCAGCGCGCGGCCGATCTCGTCCTCCACGCCGAACATGTCGAATATCGGGCGATCGCCGCTGTAGAGCTCGATCTTCTCGGCCAGCACCGGCATGTACTTGGCCACGAAGGCCTGCAGCTGGGCGAAGGTCTCCTTGGAGTCCACCTTCACCTTGTCCACGTCCTTGCGGATCAGGTCGCGCACCGAACGCAGCGGCAGGCTCAGGTCTTCATAGATGTTGCTGCACGAGGCCGCTTCACGGCCGCGGCGCTCGACCACGTTCCATACCCGCGACAGGTAGGCGATGTCCTCGGCGATGGCCTCGGCCGGCTGGCCCTCCGCATTGGTACGCACGATGTAGCCGTACCCCCCATGCTGGGCCGACAGCTCGGTCACCAGCGCCTTCAGCCGCGCGCGCTCGCCTTCGTCCTCGATGCGCGCCGACACCCCCACCACCTTCGACTGCGGCAGCAGCACCATGTAGCGCGAAGGAATGCTGATCTGGGTGGTCAGGCGTGCGCCCTTGGTTCCGATCGGATCCTTGACCACCTGCACGACGATGTCCTGGCCGTCGCGCAGCAGCTCAACGATCGGCACGCTGGACGGCGGTGGCAGCGTGGTGTTCTCGGTATCGGCACTGGCCACCGGCGCCGGCCGCACCACGTCGTTGGCGTGCAGGAACGCGGCGCGCTCCAGCCCGACCTCGACGAAGGCCGCCTGCATGCCCGGCATCACCCGCTGCACCTTGCCCTTGTAGATGTTGCCGACCACACCCCGGCGCCAACCGCGCTCGATATGCAGTTCCTGCAGCATGCCGTTCTCGATCACCGCGACCCGGGTCTCGCGCGGGGTCACATTGACCAGGATTTCCTCAGACATCGGCAGCCTCCCTGGCGGCATCAGCAGTTGGGGCCGGCACGCCGCAGCGCGCCAGCAGACGATCGGTATGCAGCAGCGGCAACCCCATGACACCGGAGTAGCTGCCGGAAAGATGTTCGATCCAGCGCTCGGCACCGCCCTGGATGGCATAGGCACCGGCCTTGTCCAGCGGTTCGCCGGTGGCCACGTAGGCGGCGATGTCGGCGCTGTCGATCGGGGCGAAGGTCACCTCGGAAACGACCAGCTCGCTGTCCAGCGCATCGGCGCCGACCACAACCACCGCCGTCATCACCTGGTGGGTGCGACCGGCCAACCGCGCCAGCATCGCCCGTGCGTCGGCCGCATCGGCCGGCTTGCCGAAGACCTCGCCATCAAGCACCACTTCGGTATCCGAACCCAGCACCCGCGCCTGCGGGTCATCGACCAGCACCCGGGCCAGGCCGGCCCGTGCCTTGTCGGCGGCGACCCGGCAGACATACTGTTGTGCGCTTTCAGCGGCCGCGCGCTGCTCGACCACCTCCAGGTCCAGGGCCTGGAAAGGGCGTCCGAGTCGGGCCAGCAGCTGGTTGCGTCGGGGGGAGCGGGAAGCAAGATAGAGCATCGGCACAGCATACCCTGAGGCTGGCACCTGAATCGTCGGCAACCTCGCCCGGCACGCGTGCAACCCCGATTGGACTCACAGCGCGTTCATCGCTACGACACCACCCTCACCGCCACAACAAGGAGATCCCATGCGCCGCACCGCCACCCCGCTGCTGCTTGCCCTGTCCCTCGCTCTTGGAGCTTCGATGACCGCCCATGCCGACCCGTCGTCGCCGTCGATCGCCGCCCCGGCCGAAGGCACCCTGCTGAACATTTCGGCCAATGCCGAAGCCACCCGCGTGCCGGACGTGGCCACCCTGTCGGCCGGCGTGGTCACCCAGGCCGCCGACGGCAACAGCGCCATGCGCCAGAACGCCCAGCAGATGGACAAGGTGCTGGCCGCGATCAAGGCCGCCGGCATTGCCGAGCGCGACGTGCAGACCAGCGGCGTCAGCCTCAACCCGCAGTACCGCTATGCGGACAATGAAGCGCCGAAGATCACCGGCTACCAGGCCAGCAACACCGTCAGCCTGAAGGTGCGCGACATCGCCAAGCTCGGCAAGGTGCTCGACGCGCTGGCCGCCCAGGGTGCCAACCAGATCAACGGCCCGCAGTTCGAGATCGACCAGCCCGAGCCGGTCTATGACGAAGCCCGCCTGGCCGCACTGAAGAAGGCCCAGGCCCGCGCCCAGACCTATGCGAAGTCGCTGGGCCTGCAGGTGCGCCGGATCGTCAGCATTTCCGAGAATGCCGGTGGCGGGTTCCGCCCGATGCCGATGATGCGCGCCATGTCGGCCGGCGCCGCAATGGACAAGGCCACCCCGGTCGCTCCGGGTGAATCCACGATCTCGGTCACCCTTGACGTGGTGTTCGAACTGGGCCGCTGACGGCAGCGTCAGCCGGTAGATGCCAGCCTTGGTTGGCAGCCGTTGCCTGAAGCGCCAACCAAGGTTGGCCACCACCGGAGAGCACAGCAGGGGCCAGCCAACGCTGGCCCCTGCTTCGTATATGAAGGCCAGCTCAACGCCCAGGCCCCTGCCTCTAGGCAGTGGTGGAGGCCGCGCGCTAATGATTGGCTGCCAGCCGCGTGCGGCAACCCCGATGGCGGCCCTGGTGCGTTGAGGACTTCGACACTGGCATGGAGGTGGACCATGGTTCGTACATACCCCGTAGTACCCCTGCACTTCGATCCCGCCCGCGTTGCCGCCTGGAGTGCGGCCATCGCCCTGCATCTGCTCGCGCTGCTGTTGTTGCTGATTCCCGCGACCTATCAAGCCATCACAGCGCTGCCGCGCGATCAGACCACCATCCGGTTCATCCCCAGGGAAGAGCCCAAACCGCTCGATCCGGAGCTGGTGAAACCGAAGCCTGAAAAGGTGGAAGTGGTGAAGAAGCAGCAGGCCGTACCGGCCCCGCAGCCCCTGCCGGCGCCGACCGCGACCGTCGAAGAAGCCCAGGGCATCATCCTGCCTGCGGCAGAGCCGACCGCGGTGGAGGCGGCACCGACCCTCGCACCGTCCACGCCGCTGGCGGGCGCCCAGCTGCAGTACCGCAGCAACCCGCCGCCGGGCTACCCGATCCAGGCCCTGCGCAACCATGAGCAGGGCACGGTGCTGCTGCGGGTGGAAGTGGACACCAGCGGCCAGCCGGTGAACGTCAGCATTGAACGCAGCAGTGGTTCGCGCAGCCTGGACCAGGCCGCCCGCCAGCAGGTGCTGCGTCACTGGCGCTTCGTCCCGGCCGAACGTGACGGCATGGCGGTTCCGGCCATCGGGATGGTGCCGGTGCAGTTCTCCCTGCCCGACTGAGTGGGAAAAACCGGCCCGGCAGCCGCCGGGCCGGCCCTGCCGGGAGCGTGCAACGGGGAACGGGGCGCAACAGGGCCAATCTGCCCGATCATTTGACAGTCGTTCGAAAATCGTTACGAATTTAGTAAAACTTCACACCTCCGTCACCTGCTGGAAACCTAGATTGACGCGTCCCGGGACACACCGGAGACAGCCCTCAATGCTCGAGTTTTCCAGTCAGGAGAGAAGCTGTGAAACACCCGATCCAACGGCCCGCCAGCCGCCGCCATAACCACCTGGCATCGTCCATCACCCATATCCTTACCGGCGGCGCCCTGCTGCTGGCCGGCGCCGTGGCTTCATCCTCTGCGTTTGCACAGGAACAAGCCACCAACCTTGACCGGATCACCGTTACCGGTTCGAACATCCCGCGCACCAACACCGAGACACCGTCGCCGGTGCAGGTGGTGACCCGGCAGGAGATCGATCGCACCGGCAAGACCACACTTGCCGAGTATCTGCAGACCATCACCGCCGATGGCGCTGGCTCCATCCCCAAGACCTTCGGCAACGGCTTTGCCGGTGGCGGCGCGGGCATTTCGCTGCGCGGCCTTGGCGCCGGTTCGACGCTGGTGCTGTTGAATGGCCGCCGCATGGCGACCTACGGCCTGGCCGATGACGGCCAGAAGGTGTTCACCGACCTCAGCACCATTCCCCTCGACGCCGTCGAGCGCGTGGAAGTGCTGAAGGACGGTGCCTCGGCGATCTATGGCTCCGATGCCATCGCCGGCGTGGTCAACATCATCCTGCGCAGCGACTTCCAGGGCGGCATCCTGCGTGCCTCCTACGGCACCTCCGGTGATGGCGACGGCAATGCCAAGAAGGCCACCCTGACCGCCGGTACCGGCGATCTGGCCACCGACGGCTGGAATGCATTCTTCAGCCTGGATGTCGGCAAGACCGACGCGATCAAGATCAGCGACCGCAAGAACCGCAAGTGGATCGGCACCGGCGATACACGCCCATGGGGCTACGATGCAGCAGATTCGCAGTTCCTGGGCGGCGCCTATCTGTCCGGAGGTACATCCGGCGGTGTCGGTCCGAATGGTTCAGTGTTCGACGACCGCAATGTAACCGACGACAATCCCGCGTTCCTGGTCGCACTCCCTGGTTGTGCAAACCTCACCACCATCCCGGGCCAGACGGACGCAACCGCACAGGCGCAAGGCTGCCTGTGGGATCCAGCGCAGCAGTATCGCGACCTGACGCCGGAAGAGAAGTACATCAACGTGTTCGGTCGTGCCTCGTTCGCTTTCGGTGAAGGCGGCGAGATCTACACGGAGATCGGCTACTCGAAGAAGGAAACGATCTTCAGCAATACTCCGTCGGGTGCCGCCGGTACATGGGGCTTTCCAGGTGGTGTAGTCACTGCAAACAGCGGCGCCAAAGCCACTGTACTCGGCCCGAACCATCCTGATAATCCGATTCCCGGCCAAGCCTCCAGGCTGCGCTACTCGGCTTGGGATGTTGGCCCGCGCGTGACCAACAACACCAACGAGTTCAACCGTTTCCTGGTTGGCGTGAAGGGCAACTGGGGTGACTGGAGCTACGATACGGCCTATCTGCATTCGGCAACCGACCTGGTCAACAAGCGTACGGGTTTCCTGCGCTACAGCGCCGTGCAGTGCGCACTGGGCAATCCGAACTGCGCGGGCGGCGTGTGGCGCATCGGCGACAACGCCAATCTGAACTCCCAGGCCCTCTACGACTATATTTCACCGACCATCAGCGCCCGTGCCAAGTCCGGTCTGGACATGTTCGATTTCACCGTGTCGCGCAGCTTGATGGACCTCAAGGGTGGGCCCCTGGGCCTGGCGATCGGTACCGAATGGCGCAAGACCAGCAACAGCCTGACGCCGCAGACCTACACCGACACGGGCGATATCATCGGCTTGGGTTACTCGGCCTATGACGGCACGCAGAACGTGTACGCCGGCTATGTCGAGCTGTCCGCGCCGGTACTGGAGCAGTTGGAACTGTCCGGCGCGCTGCGCTACGACAAGTACGAAAGTGGTGAGGGCAAAGCCACTCCGAAGCTGGGCGTGAAGTGGACCCCGACCGACTGGATCGCTCTGCGAGCCAGCTATGCCGAAGGTTTCCGTGCACCGAACCCCGCCGAGAACGGTGACGGTGGTTTGGCTGCATTCTCGAACGCAACCGACCCGCTGCGCTGCGACATCGATCCCGCCGAATGCACTGCCCCTGCCCGCACGGTGGCGATCATCACCCGCCCGAACAAGGATCTGAAGCCCGAGGAGTCCAAGAGTTACTCGGTGGGCATCGTGCTGCAACCAACGTCTTCGACTTCGATGACCGTCGATGCGTGGCAGATCAAGCGCACCAATGAAATTGCTCAGGGCAGCACTACGGCAGCGATCCGGGCCGGCAACGTCGTACGTGACATCAACAACATCGGTGGCGTGCCCAACAGCGGCAACATCCTGGCGGTCAACACTGCGTATGTGAATGCCAACTCCTCGCGTGTCCGGGGCATCGATACCGATATCCGCCAGACATTCGACATCGGTCCCGGTCAGCTGGAAATGGACCTGCAGTGGAGCCACATCCTGAAATTCGAGCGCACTGAAGGCACTGAGACCGTCGACTATGCCGGCACCCACGGCAACTGCGACGTGACCAACTGCATCGGTACGCCGAAGGACAAGATCAACTTCGGTACCACCTGGCGGCAGGGTCCGTGGAGCGTCAGCGGTATTGCCAATTACATCGGCAAGATGGACAACACCGACAAGCGTGGGGGCACTTATCAGGCGTTCTATGCGGACGGCACGCCGGTAAAGAAGATTTCCTCCTTCACCACGTTCGATCTGTCGGGCCGCTGGAACATCACCGATGCCTTCGAACTCAACGCCTCGGTGGCCAATGTGTTTGATCGTATTGCTCCTCTCGATCCGACCACCTATGGCGGTGTGAATTACAACCCGATGCACTTCTCCGGTGCGCTGGGCCGTTACTTCACCGTCGGTGCCAAGTACACGTTCAAGTAATCCTGCTGCAGCGTCACCCGCAGAGGCCCGGGCCCAGTCCCGGGCCTCTGCTTTTTTCCGCAGACGACAGCGTCCATCATGGACACCTCGATACCTGCGGCGCGCGTGATGCCCTCTTCCAACCAACGCCTTGGCCTGGCTGCCCTGACCGCCCTGGTGGTCGGCTCGATGGTGGGCGCCGGCATCTTTTCACTGCCGCAGAACGTGGCCCGCAGCGCCGGCCCGGCCGCCGCGCTGATCGGCTGGGCCGTCAGCGGCGCCGGCATGCTGATGCTGGCGTTCGTGTTCCAGGCGCTGGCCAATCGCCGCCCCGACCTGGACACCGGCATCTATGCCTATGCCCGCGCCGGCTTCGGCAACTACATCGGGTTCTCAGCGGCGTGGGGCTACTGGGTTGCATCGGTGCTGGGCAACGCCAGCTTCTTCGTGCTGATCTTCAGCGGCCTCGGCCATTTCCTGCCGGTGTTCGGTGAAGGCAATACACCGGCCGCCATCGCCGCATCGTCGCTGCTGCTATGGACCGTGCACCTGCTGGTGCTGCGCGGCCTGCGCACCGCAGCCATCGTCAATGGCCTGGTCACGGTGGCCAAGCTGGTACCTATCGCGCTGTTCCTGGTGCTGGCGGCCGGCGCGTTCCGCATGGATGTGTTCCGCGCCGACTTCTTCGGCGTTCCGGCGCTCGGCGATCTTGGCCAGCAGTTGCGCGGCATGATGCTGGTCACCGTATGGGTGTTCATCGGCATCGAGGGCGCAAGCATCTACTCGCGCCGTGCCGCGCGCCGCACCGATGTCGGCCGCGCCACCGTGATCGGCTTCATCGGGGTGTGGCTGCTGCTGGTGCTGGTCAGCGTGCTGTCGATGGGCGTGCTGTCGCAGGCCGAACTGGCCGGCCTGCCCAATCCCTCGATGGCCTATGTGCTGCGCGCGATCGTTGGGGAATGGGGCGCGACGGTCATCATCATCGGCTCGATCATCTCGGTACTGGGCGCGCTGCTGGCCTGGGTACTGCTGTGCGCCGAGGTGCTGTTTGCTGCCGCTGGCGATGGCACCATGCCGGCATTTCTGGGTCGCGAGAATGCGCGCGGCGTGCCGGCCAATGCGTTGTGGCTGAGCAATGGCCTGATCCAGCTGTTCCTGCTGCTGGTGCTGTTCAACTCGGGCAGCTACACCAGCCTGGTGCTGCTGGCGGCATCGATGAGCCTGGTGCCGTACTTCCTGTCCAGCGCATTCGGCGTGAAGCTGGCCTGGCAGGGCCAGGCCTATGAAGACGCGGCCGGTGCCCGCTGGCGCGACTTCATCGTCGCGCTGCTGGCCAGTGCCTATGCGTTGTGGCTGGTGTATGCCGGTGGCCTGGACAACCTGCTGCTGTCGGTGCTGCTGTATGTGCCGGGCGTGGTGTTGTTCGCGCTGACACGGCACCAGCGTGGCGAGCGCATTTTCACGCGCTGGGAGTGGCTGTTGTTCGCCGCGATCGTGGTCGTGGCGATCGCCACGCTGGTGGCGTTCTCCCGTGGCGCGCTCGCCTTGTAGACCCGGGCCATGCCCCGCGCTAATGCTTGGTCAGCATGCCGATGTCGTACATCCAGCGTTCGGCCAAGCCCGGCCATGCCGACACCGGCGCGTCTTTCAGGCGCAGGCCGAACGCGTGGCCGCCGCGCGCGAACAGATGCATTTCAACCGGCACTCCCGCTTCGATCAGCGCGCGCTGATAGGTCAATGCATGGCGGACATCGTCCGTTGGGTCATCGACGGCCTGCACGATGAACGTCGGTGGCACCGTGGCATCGACCACGATGTCTTTTTCAAGCGAGTCATCCTTGCGCACCCAGAGATGCCCCGGATACAGCAGCATCGCAAAGTCCGGCCGGCTGGAATGCGCATCCGCGGCATCCAGTGCTGCATAGCTGCGCTGCACATGCGTGCTCAGCCCGGCCACCACATGGCCGCCGGCCGAGAAGCCGATCACGCCCAACCGTTGTGGATCGAACTTCCAGCGTGCGGCCTGCGCACGCAGCAGGCCCATTGCACGCTGCGCATCCTGCAACGCCATCGGCACTGCCGGAATGTCACGGCAGTTGCATTCGCGGTTCCAGTTCGGTCCCGAGCCCGGCACGCGATACTTCAGCAGTGCGCAGGTGATGCCCTTTGCGCTGAGCCAATCACAGATCTCACTGCCTTCCAGGTCGATCGCCAGTACGTTGTAGCCACCGCCCGGTACCACCATCACGGCGGCGCCATTGGGTGAACCTTTCGCCGGAAATACCGTAAGCGTGGGCACAGCGACGTTCTGCAGCATCATCCAGCGCTCGCCACTGGCTTTGGAGACCGTTTCGCTGACCTGCTCGGGGCCTTTCAGCTTTGGCGGTGCCATCACTCTCCCATCCGGCCAGAGAGGGAATTCGGTGGTACCGGCCGGTGGTTGCCAGGCTGCAGGCGCGGCGGCTGATGCAGCGAACGGCTGCAGGGCAAGCAGCAGTGAAACAGCGAAGCCGATGGCGCGCATCGTCAACATCCACATGATGAAGCCGCATTGTAGAGCCGGGTTCGCTGCACAGCGTGCGTGCCATGCAGCCCCGCATGGCATGGATCGCTCAGCCCACGCGATCCCACCGCACGACGCAATGAAAAAGGCCTGCATCTTGCGATGCAGGCCTCTTGAATGTGGCGCCCGAAGTTGGACTCGAACCAACGACCCCCTGATTAACAGTCAAGTGCTCTAACCGGCTGAGCTATTCGGGCAGACGGCTAGTATAACGACTCTTCACGCGCGATGGTAGGGGTGATTTGCCAGCATCGCCGCAGCGCGATACAGCTGCTCGGCCACCACCAGGCGCACCAGCATGTGCGGCAATGTCAGTGGGCCGATCGACCATTTCTCGTCGGCCAGCGCGGACACTTCCTGCGAATGCCCTTCCGGGCCGCCGATCAGGAATGCCAGGTCCCTGCCCTGCCCGCGCCAATGCTCCAGCCGCTGTGCGAGCTGTTCCGAACTGAGCTGGCGGCCCGGCACGTCCAGTGCCACCACGTAGGCATTCTTGGGCAGCGCGGCAATGACCCGCTTGCCCTCATCGTCGGTGGCGCGGCGCGCATCGCGCCCCTTGCCGCGCAGGCCCGGCTCGATCTCGACCAGCTCGAACGGCAGCCAGTGCGACAGCCGCTTCTGGTATTCGGCAAACCCCTGCGCCACCCAGCTGGGCGCGCGCTCACCGGTAGCGATCAGGCGGGCTTTCATCAACGCTTCTCCAAAACGTCGACGGCGCCATCGGCGCCGTCGAACACTGCTTCAACGTGTGGCTCAGGCCACTTCGTCGTCATCATGGGACGGCGGCTGGTCGCCGACGGTCCACAGGCGCTCAAGCGCGTAGAACTCACGCACGCGGGGCAGCATCACGTGCACGATGACATCGCCCAGGTCGACCAGCACCCACTCGGCTTCACGCTCGCCTTCAACACCCAGCGGCATGACATCGATCTTCTTGGCGAAGCGCACCACTTCATCGGCGATGGACTTCACATGGCGGGTCGAGGTACCCGAGACGACCACCATGTAGTCGGCGACGCTGGACTTGCCGCGTACGTCGATCTCTACCGGGTCCTTGGCCTTCAGGTCTTCGGTGGCTTGGCGGACGCTGGCCAGCAGTTCCGGCACGGACGGCGGCGGGCTGGGCAGATCGACCTTGATGGTCTGGGGCTGGGTCTGGTTGCTCAAAGCGGATCGACTCGATAAACGTAGCGGCGATTATACGGGCACAATGCGGCCGCGGCATTCACGGCGTGGCCGGGCGGTACAGGCCATGGCCAGCCACGTAGTCGGCCACCGCGGGGGCGAGCATCGCCCGCCAGGGGCCGCCGGCAGCGATCTGGGTACGCACGGCGCTGGCCGATTCCTCGCGCAGCGGGTGGTGCAGCCGCAGGATGCGTCCGGCCGGGCTGGCGAACAAGGCCTGTTCATTGTCGGCCCATCGTCCTTCGGTGGCCTGTCCCAGCGCGCCATCGACGCTGGCGCGCAGTAGGCTGCCTGGGCGCTCGGCAACGATGAAGTGGGCCAGCCCGAACAGCGCCTGCCAGTCATGCCAGCTGGGCAGCGCCAGCAGGCTGTCAGCCCCGACCAGCCATGCCAACGGCCGGCTGGGGCCAAGTTCGGCACGCAGTTCGCGCAGGGTATCGACGGTGTAGGACGGCCGGCCCGGAAAGTGCCTGGCGCGATCCAGTTCACGCCGGTCCAGCAGCAGCCCCGGTTCGTCACCGATGGCCAGCCCCAGCATGGTGCAGCGCTGCTCGGCGTTGGCGCCAGGGGCCGGGCGGTGTGGCGGGTCGGCTGCGGGCAACATGCGCACCGCCACCTGCAGCTCATCGCGTGCGGCGCGCGCGATGGCCATGTGGCCCAGATGCACCGGGTCGAAGGTGCCACCGTAATAGATCCGCAGGCTCATGGCTCAGGCCCGGGCGAGCAGGCGCACCGCACGTGCCTCGGCCACCGCCACCAGCAGGCGCTCCAGGGCCAGCCAGGCATCGCCATCGGCGCGGCCCTTGGCGATGCGATCGACCAGACCCGCCTCGGCCACGAAACGCTCCCAGCGCTTGCCTTCGGGATGCCGCTGCAGCGCGCGCTTGTACGGGGCCTGCCGCGACTCCCAGATGCCGCGCGACTTCATTTCCGCAGCCAGGTTGCCGCCACGCGCCTGTACCCGCGCCAGGGCGGCACCGGCCAGCAGTTCACGGATGACGATCGGCATCAGCGCGGCCACCGCCTCGCCTTCGCCACGCAGGCCAGCCAGCATCCGCAGCACGGCCTGTGGCTGGCCGGAGAACGTGGCCTCCACCAGCCGGAACACGTCGTAGCGGGCCGCATCGGCAACCAGCGACTCCATCCGCTCGACGTCCAGGGTCTGACCGTCGGCCAGCAGGGCGAGCTTGTCGATTTCCTGTGCGGCAGCCAGCAGGTTGCCTTCCACGCGTTCGGCCAACCGCTGTACCGCCGCAGGCTCTGCACGCAGGCTTCTGCTGCGCAGGCGGCGTTCAATCCAGTCCGGCAGCTCATGCGGCTTGATCGCCCAGGCCACCGACAGCACGCCGACCCGGTTGACCGCCTCGGCCCACTTGCCTTGATGGGCCTTGCTCCACTCGTTGGCGGTGATCATCAGGATCACGTCCGGGGCTGGATCGGCGCAGAAGCGGCTGATCACCTCGCCACCGTCCTTGCCCGGCTTGCCACTGGGCAGGCGCACTTCCACCAGACGGCGGGCACTGAACAGGCTGGGGGCGTTGAAACTGGCGTCGAGCTGGTTCCAGTCGAAATCGCGACCATCGGCGTCGAACACTTCACGCTCGTCGATACCGGTGGCACGGGCGCGGGCGCGCACGGCATCTGCCGCTTCGAGCACGCGCAGGGTTTCCGGCCCGGCGATCAGGTAGACCGGCGCCAGCACCGTGTCAGCACTCTGGCCGGCCAGCTGTTCCGGGCGCAGTTCCATCGGGCGTCCGGCTCAGTGCTGGACGGCGGGCGCGGGCTCGATCGGATCGGCATCGACCGGCTTGGGCGCCGACAGGCTGCCGCCCTTCTCCAGCTCCGCACGCACCACGCTGTCGATGCGGCGGATGATCGATGCAGACATTTCCCGGCGCAGTTCATCGGCCAGGATCTCGCGTTCGGTGGTGGTACCGGTGGCGTCGGTCGGCGGTGACACGTAGTCGCGCGACAGTTCGATCACCTGCTGCGGCACCAGGTCGCTGCCGTCTTCGCGACGGAAGATGAAGATCACCGCATAGCGCAGGCTGTATTCCTGGGCGCGGCCCTGCGAATCGATGGCGATCGGCAGGTCACCCCAGCGCTCGGAAAGCACCTGCAGCTGGGCGTTGGGGCCCTTGCTGTCCTCATCGGCCAGACGGGCGCCGGACGCCAGCAGGCTGCGGTTCAACAGCTTGACCAGCTCGCTGTAGGGTGCGGTGGACACCACCTTCACCGGTGCCGTATCGGTCGGCAGCATCAGCTTGTTGCGCAGGTGGAAACCACAGCCGGCGAGGCCAAGGGCAAGAACGAGGGCAAGCAGGATTCGGGTCATGTAGACAGTCTGGCGGAGCCGGGCGATCACGGCAACCGACAGGGTGCCCGAGGCCGCGTGAACGCAGGGCCATCGGCCGGGCATGCCGGGCGTGGCGACAACGCACCGGCCGCCACTACGGCGACCGGTGCGGGGTACATCAGGCAGCGACGATGTTAACGATCTTGCCCGGGACGATGATGATCTTGCGCACCGCCAGGCCTTCCAGGAACTTGGCGGCGTTCGGCTCGGCCAGCGCCAGCGCTTCGACCTGCTCGCGCGCGGCGTCGGCAGCCACCTCGATCGTGCCTCGCAGCTTGCCGTTGACCTGCACGGCCAGCGTCAGCGCATCACGCACCAGTGCGCCGCTGTCGGCCTGCGGGAACGGCTGGTCTTCCAGCAGCGTCTCGCCATGGCCCAGCACCTGCCACAGGGCGTGGCTGGCATGCGGGGTGATCGGGTTCAGCAGCAGCACGATGGCCTGCAGTGCTTCCTGCCGTACCGCACGGCCCTGGTCGCTGCCATCGTCGAACTTGGCCAGTGCGTTCATCAGCTCCATCACCGCAGCGATGGCGGTGTTGAAGCTGTGACGGCGGCCGTAGTCGTCGCCGACCTTGCCGATGGTCTCGTGGGTCTTGCGGCGCAGGGCCTTCTGGCTGGCATCCAGTACGGCCGCGTCCAGCGCCGGTGCGGCGCCGTCGGCAGCGTGCTTCTGCACCTGTGCCCACAAGCGGCGCAGGAAGCGGGCCATGCCGTCCACACCCGCTTCGTTCCACTCCAGCGACTGTTCCGGCGGCGCGGCGAACATCGAGAACAGGCGCACGGTGTCGGCGCCGTACTTGCCGACCATCGCCTGCGGGTCCACGCCGTTGTTCTTCGACTTGGACATCTTCTCGGTGCCACCGACCACCACCGGCTGGCCGTCGGCGATCAGGGTGGCGCCGGTGATGCGGCCGCGCTCGTCACGCTGCACGTCCACATCGGCCGGGTTGATCCAGTCCTTGGAACCGTCGGGGTTCGGGCGGTAATAGGTTTCGGCGATCACCATGCCCTGGCAGAGCAGGTTGCGCGCCGGTTCGTTGCTGTCCACCATCCGCGCGTCGCGCAGCAGCTTGTGGTAGAAACGGAAGTACATCAGGTGCAGGATCGCGTGCTCGATGCCGCCGATGTACTGGTCCACCGGCAGCCAGTAATTGCCGCGCTTGTCCACCGCATCACGGGCACCGGGCGAGGTGTAGCGCGCGTAGTACCAGCTCGACTCCATGAAGGTGTCGAAGGTGTCGGTCTCGCGTTCGGCCGCGCCGCCGCACTCCGGGCAGGTGGTCTTGCGCCATTCCGGATCGGTCTTGATCGGCGAACCGGTCCCGGCGAAGGCCACGTCTTCCGGCAGCACCACCGGCAGCTGTTCTTCCGGCACCGGCACCGCGCCACACTTGCCGCAGTAGATCACCGGAATCGGGCAGCCCCAGTAACGCTGGCGGCTCACGCCCCAGTCGCGCAGGCGGTAATTGACACGACGCTGGCCCTGCGCCTTGCGTTCGAAACGCTCGGCCAGTGCCTCGAAAGCGCCCTGGAAGTCCAGGCCGTCAAATTCTTCGGAATTGATCAGCTCGGTTTCGCGGGTCTTGTCGCCGTACCAGTCCTGCCAGCGGCTGCTGTCATAGCCGGCGTCGTCCTTGCGCGGGGCCTTCAACGCGATGACCTGGCGGATCGGCAGGCTGTACTTGTTGGCGAACTCGAAATCGCGCTGGTCATGCCCGGGCACGGCCATCACCGCACCGGTGCCATAGCCCATCAGCACGAAGTTGGCGACCCAGACCGGTACCTTTTCGCCGGTGACCGGATGGATGGCGCGCAGGCCGGTATCCATGCCGCGCTTTTCCTGGGTTTCCAGCTCGGCCTCGGATACGCCGCCCTGCTTCAGGTCGGCCAACATCGTGGCCAGTGCCGGGTTGCTCTTCGCCGCGTGCAGGGCCAGCGGATGTTCGCCGGCGATCGACACGAAGGTCACGCCCATCACGGTGTCCGGACGGGTGGTGAACACCCGCAGCGGGTCCAGCGCGGCGCCGTCGACATCGCGCACGTCGAACTGGATTTCCAGGCCTTCCGAACGCCCGATCCAGTTGCGCTGCATGGTCTTGACCGAATCCGGCCAGCCGTCCAGCTCATCCAGGCCGTCCAGCAGTTCCTGTGCGTAATCGGTGATACGCAGGAACCACTGCGGAATCTCGCGCTTTTCCACCAGTGCGCCGGAGCGCCAGCCACGGCCATCGATGACCTGCTCGTTGGCCAGCACGGTCTGGTCGACCGGGTCCCAGTTCACCACCGCGTTGCGGCGGTAGGCCAGGCCCTTGCGCATCAGGCGGGTGAACATGCGCTGCTCGTGGACGTAATAGTCCGGGCGGCAGGTGGCGAACTCGCGCGACCAGTCGATGGCATAGCCCAGCGACTGCAGCTGGGTGCGCATGTGGTCGATGTTCTTGTAGGTCCAGGCCGCCGGGGCGGTCTTGTTCTTGATCGCCGCGTTTTCCGCTGGCAGGCCGAATGCGTCCCAGCCCATCGGCTGCAGTACGTTGTGGCCGGTCATGCGCTTGTAGCGGCTGATCACGTCGCCGATCGTGTAATTGCGTACGTGGCCCATGTGCAGCGCACCGGACGGATACGGAAGCATCGACAGGCAGTAGTACTTCGGCTTGTCCGAGGCTTCATCGACCTCGAAGGCACGGGTGGCATCCCAGTACTGCTGGGCGGCGGATTCAACCTGCTGCGGATCGTAAACGTTGGGTTCGACGCTGGTCATGTAACACGCGGTTGCGGCGGCAAAGCGGTACAGCGTACCGCAGTGCGGCAAATGGCTCCAATCCTGCCCATCGGGCACGGTCGCCGCCGTGCCCCCGGCGCCGTCTCAGCGCAGCCGCGACAGCGGCAGCATCGTGGCCAGCCACAGCGCCCAGCAGGCGAATGCCAGGCGCTGCGCCAGCGGAGCGGGCAGTACACCCTGCAAGGCAAATGCGGCCAGCGCGGCCAGCACGCCACAGGCAACGGCCAGCCCGCCCAGGGCGCGGCCGTGGGGCTGGCGCAGCTGGGCGATGCCCAGCAGCAGGGTGCCGGCCACCAAGCCCAGCACCCAGACCATCCAGGCGCTGGCGTGCAGCTGGCTGGCACGGCCATGCAGGTCCTCGATGTCCAGCGGCAGCAGGCCCATCGCAGCGAACGCGAGCCCGGCCAGCAGCAGCATCTGGCTGCCGACCCGCGGCGCCCAGCCAGCCTGGGGCGGTAGACCGCGGCGCAGACGCTCGGCTGCCACCGCCGCCAGCAGGCCCGGCAGCACGAAGCCGAGCAGGTTGAAGGCCAACGCATGCGGGACCCCGTGCGCGCCCAGCAGTGCCACCGGGTGCAACAGCTGCGAATACCCCGGCAAGGCCACGCCAAACCCGGCCACCGACAGCACGAACAGCGCTGCGGCAAGCAATCCCACCCAACGATCCAGCCAAACCAAGGACATCACAGCAACCCGTTGCAGGAACACCCGACATTGTCGCGTCAGCCGGCACGCCCGCCAAGCCATCGGTGATTTCGTAGTTTTTGCATGTTCGTGATCGCTGCCATTGCCGATGCTGGGCCCGTGGCACTACCGCCACCCCGGGAGCCCTTCGTAATGATCAAGCGCATCATCGCCGTTACCACCCTGACCCTCGGCCTGGCCGCCGGCGCGCAGGCCGCCGATTTCAGCTGTCACGCCAAGATCGGGCCGGCCAGCGCCGCGCAGAACAGCAGCAGCATCATGGGCAGTGTCAGCGCTGCCAACCAGCAGGCCGCTGAATTGGAGTACTTCAAGCGTACGTCCGCGATCAAGACGATCAGCTCCGGCCGCTGGATGATCCACGAGCTGTATTGCCTGCCGCGTTCCTGAGCCCGCTGCGGCGGGCCTCCCGGTCCGCCGTCGGCCCCCGCGCGGGCTGGTCAATGAAGGCCCGGGTTGAGACCGGCAGTGATCGTCACCATAGAATCGGTCTCCCGTTGCCAGACGATGCATCCCCCATGACCGAGACCACCTACGTATTCGACGCCACCACTGCGACCTTCGAGGCCGAAGTGCTGCAGAAGTCGCTGCAGACCCCGGTCCTGGTGGACTTCTGGGCGACCTGGTGCGGCCCGTGCAAGACACTCGGGCCGATGCTGGAAAAGCTGGCGGCTGAATACAACGGTGCGTTTGAGCTGGCCAAGGTCGATGTCGACAAGGAGCAGCAGATCGCCGCCGCGTTCCAGATCCGTTCGGTGCCGACCGTCTTCCTGGTCAAGGGTGGACAGCTGGTTGACGGCTTCCCCGGCGCCATCCCGGAAGGCCAGCTGCGGGAATTCCTGGCCCAGCACGGGGTCGTGCCGGCCGACATCGGTGAGACCGTCAGCGAAGAAGAGGCTCCGCTGGACCCGCAGGCCCAGGTCGACGTGCTGCGTGCGCAGATCGCTGCCGAGCCGGACAAGGACGAGCTGAAGCTTGATCTGGCCCTGGCCCTGCTGCAGGTCGGCGGCGTGGACGAGGCCGGCACCCTGATCGATGCCCTGCCCGCCAACCTCGCCACCGACGACCGCGCCGTGCGTGGCCGTGCCCGCCTGAGTTTCGCCGCCGCACTGAAGGATGCGCCGGCCGCCGAGGTGCTTGATGCCCGCATCGCCGCCGACGGCAAGGACCTGCAGGCGCGCCACCTGCGTGGCGTGCAATTGCTGCTGGCAGGTGAGGACGAAGCCGCGCTGGAACAGTTCCTGGAGATGCTGCGGATCGACCGCAGCTACCAGGAAGGACTGCCGCGCAAGGCCCTGATCGATGCCTTCAACGTGATCACCGATGAAGACCTGGTGGGCCGCGCGCGCCGCCGGATGGCCTCGCTGCTGTTCTGAACGGCAGCGGTATCGTTCAGATTTCCTGCACTGAACGCGGGCAATAATGCCCGCGATGGTGGCCGCGCGACGGCCGCCACGATCCGTTCGGGGGGATGAGGTCGGGGCCATGGGGTCTTGCTGCTGCGCCCCCGCTTTGCCGGGACTGCAATCTGTGACCGTTGGCCGCTCGTCGTCTTTCATCCTGCATCTGCTGCGCACCCTGCTGTGCGCCCTGTGCCTGTTGCCGGCAGTTGCCGGCGCGCAGGACTGGAACTACCGGGTCCGTCCCGGCGATACCCTGTGGGACCTGGGCGGGGCCTATCTGAAGCCCAGCGTGCGCTGGCAACAGCTGCAGCAGCACAACCGCATCGATAACCCCTACCGGCTGCCGCCGGGCGAGCTGCTGCGCTTCCCGATCAGCTGGCTGCGCACCGAACCGGCCCCCGCACGCATCCTGGCCGTGCGCGGCCAGGTCGAACTGACCGCGGCCGATGGCAGCGCGTCCCGTGCCGTCCGCGCCGGTGAACAGCTGCACATCGGCGATGCGGTCCAGACCCAGGCCGATTCCAGCATCACCCTCGAATTCGCCGACGCCTCGCGCCTGCAGCTGCGGGAGCACTCGCGCCTGCGCCTTGACCAGCTCAGCCGCTACGGCCGCACCGGCATGGTCGACACGCGCCTGCGGCTGCAGCAGGGTCGCGCAAGCAATCGGGTCACCCCCGCGCGCGGCCCCGCCTCGCGCTACATCATCGATGCCCCCACAGCCACCAGCAGTGTGCGCGGCACGGTGTTCCGGGTCAGCGCCGGTGATGAAGCGCATGCCGGCGCCACCGAAGTGCTGGAAGGCAAGGTGCAGGTCGGCAACCCGCATGGCCAGCGCCTGGTGCAGCCGGGCCAGGCCAGCCGCAGTGGCGGGGCCGACGCCGCACCCGAGGCCGTTTCCGGCTTGCTGCCCGCCCCCCACCTGCAGGCGGACGCGCTGCGCCTGGACGCGCTGCCCGCGCGACTGGCCTGGGAGCCGGTCTCCGGCGCCGATCATTACCGGGTTGAAGTCGTACAGGCGGCCACGCCGGAAATCCTGTTGTTTGCCGCCACCACCACCGATACCCGGCTGGCGATTGCCGAACTGCCGCCGGGATCGCTGCGCGTGCTGCTGCGCGCGGTGGATGCGCAAGGCGTGGAAGGCGTGGATGCCAACGAGGATTTCGTCCTCAACGATCAGCCGCCGCCACCGCTGACGGTGTCGCCGCTGCACGGGCAGACCGTCAACAGCGACCGCCCGCGCTTCCAGTGGAGCCAGGCACCCGGCGCCAGCAGCAGCATGCTGCAGGTCGCCGAGGAACCGCAGTTCCTGCAGCCCCTGCGCGAACAGAGCACGGGCGGCACCGATCTGCGCGTGGGCAAGCCGTTGGCGCCAGGCCAGTATTACTGGCGGGTGGCCTCGCGTGATGCGCAGGGCCACCAGGGCCGTTATGGCCAGCCGGTCTCGCTGCAGCTGACCGATGCACCGGTGGACCCGGCACTGCAGCCGCCCGAAGCCGCCAACGGCGAATTGACCCTGCGCTGGCAGGCCGGCAGCGACGGGCAGCGTTACCGCGTGCAGGTCGATCGTCGCGGCGATTTCAGCACACCCGTGGTGGATGCCACCGTCGACCAGCCGCAGATCAGTTTCAAGCGGCCCTGGCGCGGCAGGCTGCACATCCGCGTGCAGTACATCGATGACGACGGCCACGCCGGCCCGTTCTCGCCCGCCCAGCAGGTCAAGCTTCCCTGTCGCCTGTGCTATGGCGCCGGCGGCGGTGCCGTGCTGCTGTGGCTGTTGCTGTGAGGCGTTCGCCACTGCCGTGGTCGCGAAGGATCCTGCTTGCAGTGCTGGCGGGGATCGCAACGGCCGTGGTCAGTCACGGTGCATGGCTGTGGCGGCAGGACGAGAGCGCGTACGACCTGATGGTCGGCAGCTGGGACTACCGTCCCGACCCGAGCGTGCTGATCGTGGCCATCGATGAAGGCAGCCTGCAGCGGCTCGGCCAGTGGCCTTGGCCGCGTTCGGTGCATGCGCGCCTGCTGGACCGGTTGACCGATGCCGGTGCCGAGCGCATCGCGCTGGATCTGATGCTGTCCGAGCCTGACCGCCGCGACGCGCGCCAGGATGCCGAACTGGCCGCTGCGATCCGTCGCAACGGCCGCGTCGTGCTGCCGGTGCTGGCCGCTCCCGCAGCCGGTGATCGCATGGCAGAGGAGATGCTGCCGATCCCGCTGATCGCCGCAAGCGCTGCCGCGCTGGGGCACAGCGATGTCGAAGTGGATGGCGACGGCGTTGCCCGTGGGGTCTACCTGCGGGCCGGTATCGGCCAGGCGCACTGGCCAGCGCTGGGACTGGCGTTGACCGGCCTGCCTGCGCAACGCGTGCAGGGCTTGCCCGACCCCGACCCGGAACTCGATTCACCCTACCAATGGCGCCGCGATGACTACGTGCGGGTGCGCTATGCAGGCCCGCCCGAGCGCCTGCCGCAGGTGTCCTACGCCGATGTGCTGGAAGGACGGGTTGACGCGTCCATGCTGCGCGGTCGCCGCATCGTGGTGGGCATGACCGCCAGTGGCATCGCCCCCCGCCTGCTGACCCCCACGACCCGCGAATACTGGATGAGCGGCAGCGAGTACCAGGCCAACATCGCCTCGATGCTGCTGCAGGAAAAGCAGATCCAGGTGTTGCCGCGGGCCTGGCAGGATGCACTTGCCGGCCTGCTGGTGGCGGCGTGCGTGATGCTGCTCGGGCTGCGCCTGCCGTGGGTGGTGGCGCTGTGCTCGCTGCCGGCCGCGCCACTGCTGAGCTGGCTGCTGCTGCGCATCGGCAGCCTGTGGTGGGCACCGGCCAGTGCGATGCTCGGCATCCTGCTGGTATTGACCGCCTGGGCGACCTGGCGGATCGCCTCCTGGCACCGCCAGGCCAATCGCGATGCGCTCACCGGCCTCGGCAATCGCCTGCGATTCGAACAGTCACTGCAGCAGGAATGCGACGCCGCACGCCGCAACGGAAAGCCGCTGAGCCTGGCCCTGATCGATGTCGATCACTTCAAGCGCCACAACGATCGCCATGGCCATCAGGTCGGCGATCGGGTGCTGTGCGAGGTGGCGCGCCTGATCCAGGCCCATGCCCGTCGCCCCCGCGACATGGCGGCACGCTACGGCGGCGACGAGTTTGCACTGGTGCTGCCGGACACGCCGGCCGAGGGCGCGCGACAGGTGATTGAAGATCTGATCAGCTGCGTGCGCGCCCTTCCAGCGCCGGGCGACGGTACCGACAGCGACACCGCTGTGACCCTCACCGTCGGCATCTACACCCGCGTGCCCGACGGCGATCTGCAGCCCCATCATTTCGTGGAAGGCGCCGACAACGCGCTCTATCGCGCCAAGGACAATGGCCGCGATGGCTATGTGATCGACAGCGGCCTGTAACGCCTCACGCCCTGGCGAAGGTCGCACCGGGGTGCAACATACGCATGCGAATGGTTAGACTGACAGCCTCGCCCCCTGCCCGGTCTTCGCATGAAAGCCAGCACCTTCCGCTTCGGCCTCAACCTGTGGCCACCGTTCCTGTTCACCGGCATCCATGTCACCCGCATCACCCCGGACTACCGGCAGATCGATGTGGAACTGCGCCTGCGTCCCTGGAACCGCAACTACGTGGGATCAATCATGGCAACTAAGATGTGATGCCACTTGCTCCATCCGTCCCGGTGACCTAGGATCGGTCGACATCCCGCGGGACCGCCGGCATGCGTGTAATAGCTCGTGATCCACATCAGCTAGAAGCTGCCGGCTATCCGTCGCTGGTCCACGTCCCATTTCTAATTCACGAAGACGGGACCTACCCTGATGAAGCGAACAGGTACATTCGCGTCCGTTCGTTATGTGAATGGCAGTTGCAAATGGGGAACGAGTCTGCGCCATCTCGATCCGGCAGGCGATTCCTGACAGCCCAAACGTCCCATGCCGTCGCCTGGCGTATCGGAGCGTTTCTAGATTGGTGTGAAGAGACCAAACGTGATTGGCGAGAAGCCAGCTATTTTGATGACCTAATACTGGCATGGCAGCCTAAACTTCTTTCTGGTGAGGCAAGCAAATCGGGCAAACCACTTAGTCACGACGCTGCAAACGTTTTGATTAGCGAGGCATGCTATTTCCTAACTTGGGCCGGCGATCCACTTCGTGGCCTGAGAGAACCATTCAACGTGGTGACCAATAGTGTTTCGGTCTCGACGTCAAGAGGAACAAGCGCCAGCGGTGACAGAAGGCGCAGCGTGGAATCGCGCGTAGGGGCCCTAGCCTCTACTAGAGGCCAGTTCCTTCTTCCGACTCCGGAGGAGGTGGGGATCTGGATGCTGGGCATGCGATCACGCTACCCTGTCAAGGCATTGATGGCTGAGCTCATCCTTGCCACTGGCATAAGGCTCAGCGAATGTTGCGAGTGGCGCATCGACACACTTCCACACAAGGAACTATGGACGATTCGCGACGGCAAGGTCACCGTAGTCCTTCGCCATGGAATCAAAGGACCCAAGGTCACCCCAGGAAGCACGCTTTCGGCTAGACCTCGAGACATTGAGATTCCCATTGAACTCGCGCTCCGAATCAATCACTACGCCACCGTCACTCGCCCAACTCAGCTGTTACGCTGGACAAAGGCAGATAAAACCCCTGACGGTCGCACAAGGCGCATCCGCGCACAAAAGCCCATCCATCTTTGGCTATCCGAATTTTCCAACCAGCCATTTGACAAGAATCAGTTATACAACGCCTGGACCACCGCTCCAGGCCGCCCCAGAGGATGGCACCCTCACCGCGGCCGACACTTCTTCGCTGTGGAAACTGTCGTCGAATGGTTGCGCAATGATCTAGCCTCCCGGCGAACATCAGACGTTCCGGAGATGTCCTGGCTCTTGGCAGTTGCAAGAGATCAGATCAGCCTGATACTCGCCCCAAAGATGGGACACGTTAGCGCAGAGACGACTCTCCTGTATCTGAAAGCAGCACATTCACGCCTGGCGCAAGAGTACGGGCACCCCGCGATTCGTTGGCAAAACTTCTGTGACCAAGCGAGCGATTAGCCAATGCACATCACTGGCCAACCGCTATTCCCAGCAAAATTCATTCAGTGCACACATCCGGATCACCTGAGCCATTCCATGGACTTTTCCGAGTTCTGGAATGGCACATCAAAGATGGGGCCTGAACGTAGATTCAACTGGAAGGGTGACATCTTGGGTCGCCCAGAGCTTGCGAATGCCCTATGGCACCCTCTACGCCACCATTTGGCAGGCAGAAAGCCAAGTGCATTTCTCAGCGCCATCTCAGCACTGAGAGACTTTTTCCGATTCTTAGACACCTATGAGGCTGCAGGGCATCAACCAATCGTCAGGCTTGACGATATCCGAATGGAGCACTCCATTCTATGGCTTACCCCCCTACCCGGAACCTGGGAGCCACCAAACCAAAAGCGCATCCACAACATAGTCGGAAGCCTCATACGTGCGGCCCGCAAAGACGTCTTTGGTCCGCAGGATACATTTGACTGGCACCCCTTTCATAAACGCAACCCAATAAATACGAAAGAGATTCCATCCGAGTCTGAGACAAGAGAGGCACTCGCCTTACTGAAAGGCAGAGCTCGAGTTATATTCGCCCGCTGGAAGCGTGCAGATGAACTGGCAAGCCAGGGACGAAACTTACTCGATATAAGGCAAGGAAAGGGAAGAAGCGGGGCTTTCGACTTTGAGGTGTCAGAGGCCGATCTGCATACGACATATCGCGAAATAATAAAGAGAAGTGGCGACGCGATTCCTAGTGTCTATCGCGTTACGGCCGCGCTAGGACATGCCGAAGGACAGCGCAACATCCCCGGATGGTGGCCCGTCCATCCTCTCGGCCATGTCAAGCGCGGAGAGCGAATCCAGATCGACGAATTGATTGCTGGACTCTATCCGTCGATCGAAGACATCCAGACGCTCCTCCTCCTATTCATTGCTAGAACCGGCTGGAACGCGAGCACGGCAGTTGCCCTGGACATTTCAGATGGAAGCTGGGCACAGCTGCACGGGGATACCAGTTCAGGCTTGTGGCGCATTGAATCAATGAAGGCGCGCGCGAACTCTTGGCAGTGGACGCTTTCCCAAGAGCGTACCACGACAGGCGCTTATCAGATCATAAGAACACTTCTTGACCGAACGCACGAGCTTAGGAACTTAGTACTCACCTCTCCCGAACGTTCGAGTCACCCATCCATTGCCGCGAGGTCGCCTTGGCTGGCGGCAGGGTCTAGCTCGAGATCCTCGCAGGTGTTCGTCCAAACAAGCGAACACGGGAATCGACCGGCCGCTCACTGGAAGAATCTAGTAAAAGAGCACAATGCATCTGCTCCGCCGCATCGACCAAAAATTCCCGAATCGATGACACCATCAGACTGGAGAGACATATACGCGGACTTCGTTTTCCGCGACTCCAGATATTCGTGGATCATGGTCCAGTGGGCTCTCGGCCACAAACACTTGCGCACAACGCGACACTACCTTCGATCACGCCTGTGGCGTCAATCCAGCGAGAAGAAGCTATCCCACCTCGTGACCACTATGATCAACGGCATTGAGGTAAACGCAAGAATCGACTTTGCGGTGATACGCGCAGAGGTCGAATTGGGACAGAAGGTCGACAAGGCCGCACTGGATAGGCTCGATCTTTACCGCTTAGCACTGACAGAACGCGACTTAAGCTACACCGGTCATTTCTGCACTTCTCCATTCACTCCTCCTCGACAAATTGACCCGACCAACTCACTCAGCGGCTTGGAGCGATGCAAACGAGGCGAACGCTGCACCAGCTGCCCTCAGGGGCTCGCGGTAGACAGCTTCTTGATGTGCAAGAGAGTTGCTGAGCTCAAATGGCTCAAAGAAAACGTTAATGACGTTATCTGGCACGAGTCTCACTATGCATGCGACTTGGACTCCCTTCTAGCCGAATTGACACAGTGGCCAGCGGACGATGTTGCTTCGCAAGTCAGGCATTGGGAGGAGAAGATCGCCAAAGGGCATCACCGAGTACTTCGGTTCGGTGGAAATTAATGATCACGCCTAAATCAAATCGAAATACGATAGCCGAGACGCAGGCTAAAATCCTAAGCGAGCTTGATCCTCGCGCCATAAAGTCCATGAGTCGCGAGCAGCTATCAGAACTGCAGAAGCGCCTAGGCTATGGTGATCAGTGGCGAATCTGGGAAGTACCCAAGGAATGGGCACCTCCATCGCATGCGTCCATGGGACATCGAATTGTTCGCCTGATTGATGACCGCCCAGAGGCTGACGTTGCTTGGACAGAGATACTGCGATTCGCACTCGTGCGATCATTGGTTCCCGGACAACGCTATGGAGTTCCAAAGCCTTTAACTGTGAGGAATGAGGTAAGGACGGCGACTCAAGTGGCCAGCACAATGATCGACCTCAAACCGGAGCCAGCCAGATGGTGGAGTCTTACGTCTGAAGACGAGCTCGTGCGACGGAAGGGCGTACGCGGGAAGACTCTTTTCCTCAGCCTGGGCTATCTGCATCGTCAAGGTTATATATGGGACTGCCCAGCATCACGGCCCCTAGATGGCAAGTACGAACGCAACCGAAAGAACGAGCCTCCACCAAAAAACCATGCAAAGGGCGGCAAACAATGGCTTCCGCTGCCAGATGAGTTCACAGGCCAATGTGGGCAAAGAGCACTTTGGATTCTCACAACACTTGGCCCTACTCTGCTGGCCCTCTTTGATGCGGTCCTTCAAACAGATCGCGAACTTGTGTCATCTGATAGCGCGGGCAAGTCGCTTTCAAGTAGGAACGCAAAGATCGTTAAGTTGATTCGTGAATGGACGTGGTCGGATCCGAACGGAGCAGCAATATCCTCAGCGCCCTTCTCTCTACACATGAAGAGAAAGGTCCGGCACTCCACCGCGGCGAAGGATGCTCAACTCCCAGCGTATGAAAACTTCACGTGGCCGCCAAACACCCTGGGAGAGGTTACTCAGTTGGTGTCCACGTTGCAGTCTTGCCATCTATGGTTACTGCTGCTCGCCTCTGGCCCGAGAGCTTCGACAGTACTCGGCTACGATACAAATTGCCTCGTGCGATCTTCGGATGGCCTTCGATTGGAGGCTAGGCTCTACAAGACAGCGGAACAAAGAACCGGACGCAATCGTGACTGGCCTGCGCCTCCGATTGTGATAAAGGCCATCGAACAGCAGATGCGTCTTGCGGAACTGATAAAATCGAGCAACAGGGCTTCGCCAGAGGCGGTTGGAAATCATCTGTGGGTGCAGACGCACCGTACTCACCAGAAGAAAGGGGGAGTCGGAGCCCCTATGAAGCATATCAACGATCCCCTAGAGGCATTGGTACGCGTATTCGGCCTAAGACATCTTCTGGATTCAGCCAACCCCAGAGTTCACTCTCACCGCTTCCGAAAGACCCTCGCACGGATCGTCGCACTCACTCTTACCAACGCGCAGATGATCCTCATGGACTGCTTCGGACATGATGATCCAGAGATGACGCTACGGCGCTACATCCTCAGCGACCCAGCGATTGTGGCCGACGTTGAACGAGTACAGCGGGAACTTGTGATCCTTATGGCGAAGGAGGCAATTGAGTCTGCGGAAGACTTGGGGGGCACTATGGGGCAAGTCGTTCGCGATGCAAGGGAAAAGTACTTGCGCGTGCATCGCAAGAGCTCACTAGATCCACAGGACGTGTACGAACTCGCCGAGGCCCTTACCATGCAGGGGAGAGACTGGGTTGCAGTTATGCCCGGCGTGATATGCACTCTTCCAGTTGGCTTCACGGGCCCCTGCGCAGCTCACCAGGGGGGCCGAAACCCCGCGAACTGTCAACCTGGTTGCAGCAACCAGCTCCTTTTGGCGTACAACAGATCAGAGTGCGACGACATGGTTCGTTACATTGTTGAGCAACTGCAGAAGGCGATTGATGAGGAGGCAGTACAGATGGTTGCGCTTTGGGCTGGCCAGCTTAATAACTGGCTCTATCGATGGAACAGCGTCTTCGAAGCTTGGGTAGACCACCCATTGATCGCTGCCTACGGGAAGGCTCAACTAGGAAGGTCCTCGGATGAGTAAGAACAGTCTTCCGGAACAGCTTAGGAACCAGGCACGCTCTCGGACTCAGAATGTAGTGAAGAAGCTGGAAGCAGCAATGTCAGCGATGGAGCGTGACATCGACGCTAACGAAGGCATCTACCCATTCAATGGGGGACGGGCGTCAAAGGCTGAGGTGTGTCGTCGCGCCGGCGTAAGCAAAGTGACACTTCAAGGTTTAGCTCATAGAGCGACTACCAGCAAACGCATCGATGCATGGCTCAAGGGTCTGCGAGACAAGATGCACGTTGGTAGGAAGTCGGTGCGCAAAGCGGTCACCTTGCGCGCAGACAACTGGAAGGAGCTCTACCTTCAAGCAGTCCGCCAGACCGACCTGTATAGAATCGAAGCGATTGCCCAACAAGACTTGCTTTCGAAAGCACAGCAGCAAATCGCGGAGCTTGAGCTACAAGTCAAAGGACTCCTGCAGGCAGCCTCCGCAGGGAAAGTGGTAAGCATCTCTCAGAGTCGACTAGATTAGCGCCGGCGAAAACATAGGCACCAGAAACACAGCTCTGCCCTCTGGGCATATGCGAGTGAAGTTGTTGTAATTGTCGGCGAATCGAAGCCACAAGCGGCACTGGACCGTTGATCGCGCCGAATTCGCACTTCGGGGCTATATCCAATATTTGCATTGCGCAGAGAGGTTGACTTGCTGTGTATCGAACGGCTCATGACGCAGAGTTAGAGCTCCCCTATCTCAACCACCGTCCATACCTAAGCCCTGCGCTGAGTTAGAAAGATACTAGCGCACACGAGAACCATTCATCCAATTGTGCTCTCCGAGATACCAGAGCACCATCATCGCGCCACAAGATACCTTGTGGCGCCCTCCCTCCAAGCCACCAGCACATTAATCACTTTAGGGGCAACGCCGACAAGCTGCCCCCCGCCCCCATGCGACGCCGAAGCTCACTTGTAGCAGTGGCGGCGCAATTGCCTTACATGCCAAGCTAAACATCAGCGGCACTCAGGTACATCCGCGAGAATCCTGGCCCCAGAATTCGCCATTGAAAAAGCAACAATTCAACCCAGCCATGATAAAAATTATTCTTTTGGCAGAAACCAAGATTTTAGCTTATCCCGACAATTGATCAGTCGTAACTCATAGTGAACGTGGCAGCCGCCTGCACGGAGCCTCCGGCTACGGACGCCCCGGTCTGCACCATTTGTCCGCGAATTGGAATGTCGAGTGTGCCATTACCCATGTCTTGAATGAAGAAACGGTTCTGTGCGCTAGCATCCGCTGAATCAGGCCCATACGAAATGACCTCCCCACCTTGGCGTCGCAAACGAACGGAAACGCCTTTAGCGGATGAGCCCGCCGACAGTGGCAGCAAGTCACTTCGATTTGTTGGATCTACAGCATCCGTCATCACCATATTCACGCCCACACTCCCCCCTTGGCCGCCAGCGCAGGTTAGCGTGATGTTTGATGCAGGACCCAGTGCAGCCTCCGCACCGACGCCAGTGAAAACATCAGATGCCACGGTACCTAGACTTAGAGGGACATTTGGCGTTTGAACAGAACATGTCGGAATAGTGGGAGTGACGATGATAGATCCATTGACGCTGATTCTCCATGCAGTAAAGCCATGGGATACGACCTGCGCAAGGCCGATGACTCCAGTGATCGCGCCTCCTGAAGAAATGTTACCAGTCTTTATGAGCTCAAATGTGATTGTATTATTGATCGCCACTGGCAGGCTACTGCCAGTATACCTAAATGACCAAGGCATCCACTCTGGGTTAGAGCTATACCGCAGTCGATATCCGACACCAGGTATTGAAGAAGCATAGACCTTACCATTAGGCGTGCCCGGCGCCCCCACAAAATTCATCACACCGATATCTGCGGTACAGATGATGTTGTATGGACCGGAATTGCTCATGGTAGTTGTGGCAGAGTGAAGCACAGCCCCCACCGGGGCACTGGGATCAATTTGAATGTCGGGCGAATTGAACAAATAATCTGCCGGCCCGCCCCCTGGGAGTGAGGTCTGGCAAGATGCATAGGCGATCGATGAGCCCGCTAGATAGAACGCCATCATGATCGAAAGAGGACCTCCACAGGCCAGCATGCGACGCCGCGACCGGACAGATTTAGACTCGACTGATCCGTTTAGAGGAAAAACGTTATGACTGCTCATTGGGCGCCTCCAGTGTGGTTCTCGAGCGTCTCGCTCAACTGCATGCTTTCAGTGACGGGCTGGGCTTGCTCCCCCACCCCAGGTCGGCAGAGTTTCTTCATTTGAATCGGAAGCCCATCGGCAGGTGATGCCGGCAGCGAATAAGAAACCCGACACTGTTGGTCTGGAGACTCACCCCACTTCACGAAGAGATCGCCTCGGTCTGCTACGCCGCGCATCCAAAGTCGGCTCGCTTGTCCGACCACCCCTACCGCATTGCCTTCGGAATCCAGAACATCCGCGCCGAATGGAATTGAGCTGCCGTCAGCCTGCGTCGCATGAATGAGAACGGAGCGTCCACCACTGCGTGCCACAAATGGAAGTGACACAACAGCACCTGCGCGTGGTGCACTACGAGCTAGAGTTGTCTCGAGTTCCACATCAAGCGGCAATCCCTTCGGGTCAAGATTTACGTCGTTCATCCGATAAGGAGTGAGGTACGGAACTACCGCATAGCCTCGTTTATCGACACGAACGCCACCGGCACTGCTGACCGATGCGCCAGCCGCACCTGGGGCGTGCACAATGCCAATGGTCTCCCCGACATCCTGCGCAAGGGTGACGCCTCCGGGATGGATAACGACGCCGCCGCGCAGGCCTGCGCCAAGCTGGCGGTAGCCGTCTCCGTCGGTGTAGTTAGCACTTACCGAAGCATTCGACCCGCGATAGCTTGCGTTGGTATTGAACGTCGTGCCGTCACCACGCTCATTGTGATCCAAGCTCGCACCGTAGTTTATGTCGTGGCTGGAAGTCCCAGTAACGCCAATCCCGCCTCCTGCACTACCGCCCGGTGCTTGGCGATAGCGAGCGGTCAGCAGCGGCTGCCTGGGCGCACGTCCCAGCGGTACCGTGAAGCTGATGTTGTATTGGGTGTCCGTGCGCTCAATACCACTATTGAACTCACTGATTCTGTTGCGCTGAGCAAAAATGCTGTAGCTCACGGTGCGCCAAGTGTTGCTGTAGCCTGCGCTGTAGGTGCGCTGACTCTCATTTCGGTTCCAGTAGCTGGTTGCGCTCCCGGTCAACCACAAACGCCCGTTGCCCTCGCCTAGGTCTTGACTCACGTTAACATCGAAGCGATGGCGTTGGCGCGCGATCTTCTGAAAGTCTTGCCCTTCGCTAAGCTGTTGGCGCATGCGCAACGCGTCCACTAGATCGAGGTAGCCGTCGGTAGAGTAACGATAGGCTGCAAGCGAGAAGTTGGTGCCGGTGTCAGCAAGAATCTTGCTGTAGCTGAAGCGCAGCGATTGGCCAATCATCTGACGACCCGACTCCGACGTCTGCAGTGGAAGCTCCGTTCGAGAGTTGGTGATATCGCCGGCAAATGCGCCCCACGGCGTGTTGAACGCAGCGCCCACCTGCACAGCTCCGTAGCCCTGCGAAGACAAGATGCCTCCGTAGGTGGTCAAGGTGTTGGTGACGCCCTGCTGCCAAGTACCCTCAACAAGGTGAGGATCTCTGCGAAGCTGCAGGTCGCGCACTCGTCCCGCCGAGACGCTGAAGCGGTGCGTGCCCGGTCGAAGAAGCTGCGGGACTGCGGCAAACGGAACGCTGAAGCGCTGCTCGCGTCCATCGGCCTCAGTGACCACGACATCCAAGTCACCGCCAAAGCCCGTAGGGTACAAATCATCAATGACGAAGAGACCTGGAGCCACAGTGATCTCATGCAGCAAGTAGCCGCGCTGGTACACGGACACCTTTGCATTGGTGGCTGCATTGCCCCGAATAGTAGGCGCGTAGCCGCGCTGGGAATCAGGGAGCATGCGATCGTCGCTGTACAGGCGTGCGCCCGTAAAGCCAATGCTATTGAAGAGAGTTCCAGCAGTGCTAGTTTGGCCAAGAATCAACTGCGAACGTAGAGAAGGCAGGTCGCGCTGAGCATAGCTCTGCGAAGCCCGATACGTGCCCTGCCGTCCAGTTCCGAACAGATAGGATCCATCGTGGCGCAGTTGCCAGCCCCCGGCGTTCAGCTTAGATCGAACCCCCAGGTAGCCGCTGGTGTTGCTTCGCCCTTGAGTAAAGTTGCGGTGGATGCTGGAGTCGTAGGCAATGCTTGCTGCGGACACGCCCGCGTCCCAGCGCGAAGGATCGACCCAACCGCGCGCCGTGCGCCGAGTGAATGCCTGCGGCACGCTGACGTTGACCTGCATCGCGCTGCTGTCGAAGTAGAGGGAGGAGTTAGGGATGAAGCTTGCGAGATCTGCACAGAAGTCGCCTTCGGGGAGAGGGAGGAGCTCCTCGGGCTTATCAGCGGAGGCCTCAAGAGCGCCCAAGTCCACTCCCCAATCCTCCAGCATCTGACGGCTCAAGCAGGCCCGCACGCTGCCATCTTCCACTTCTCGGAAGCGCAGTTGCTGACGCCCCTGCCAGGAACCGTTGAGAGCGATATCCACGCTGTACTCGCCAGGCAATACGCCGGCGCCACGCTCGAAGCGTGAGACATCTACCTCAATGCCACGGCTGCTGAAGAACGCTGTGTTGAATTCAACATCCGCGACAGCCAGCATCGCACCTGCATTGGTTGAGTTCGGCTCGGCCACAGCCACAGCACTGAACCCTCCCAACACCAGTGCAACGGCGTGGCTCAGGACGGTTCGAGATTGCCTTAAACTTTGCCGTGCGGCGTTTGGCGATGACTTGAGCATTGCGGCCTACCATAAGTGAGAAGTCGTGACGCAGCAGAAACCGGCGCGCGCAGAGTGCAGCGCGCCTGGTTGGCTAGCGTCAGAGTGAATCTGTCGAAGCGGCGGGCGCGAACACCGGCCTGCCCAGCTCAGACAGCAGGATATTTAGGGGGACAGAGTCCGTGCGAGCACGACGTTGCCACCGAAATCATTGATAGTTTTGCCCACCACCTCGACCTTGCCAGAGATGGAGCCCACGCCATCGAGCGCGAACACAGTTGAAGCAAAGGGTGCCACCATGCCACCGCGCCGGGTCTTCGGCTGCCCGTATGTTTTCTCACCGACCCGCAATCCCAGCTCGAAGAAATTAACGTGGTAAGGAGAGGGATTTTCCACCTGCAGGGCCTTACCACCACCATCGGGGTCGTCAACCAGGGACCACTTCAGCGATTCAATTGCCTGCGTCGTATCGCCTGCAAGTTTGGCTGGGCGATAGAACACTTTGATACGGGTGCGCAGCGCAATCTGAAGCATATTTTGTTCATCGCCGACCTTGCGAGACGGAATCTCGTATACATTCAGCCAGTACAGAGTCTCGCGATCCGATGGCATCGCCTCGCCCGTGTGCATCAATCGAAGGACCTGAGCGGCCTTAGGGTCCATTCGCGCCATCGGCGGGGTAAGGTTGAAGGGGACCCGGATACTCTCCGGCGACGCCGAAGCGTCCCCATTGTCAAGCCACGTCTGGACCAGCACTGGCCTCTCGCCACGATTGTTCAACTTGATCGTGACTTCGCGCTCTTGGGCCGGATACACCACACGAGTGGCTTCGATAACCACCCCTGCGTGTGCCGAGGGAGCGAGAACAAAAGTGGACGCCAAGCCCAGTGCCAACGCGGCGGTAAATATCGAACGCATGCGGTTCTCCTGCAGGAAGCAACAAATCAACTGCATCAGCCTGGCAGCGCGTCCAGTGAAGGCACGCGCGTCCAGAGGGCCGACGCGACCGGTTCTATCCGGTCGCGCCATCCAGCTACCGTTTAAGCAGTGGCTCAGTTGTAGCTCATCGTGTAGTCGACGTGGGTCTCCACCGGGCCGGCGGTGGCGGCACCGGTAGCCTCGTAGCGAGCGAAGTAGTCAAGGCGCGTTTTACCCGGCGCGGCAACGATCGGCACGGCCTGGGAGTTGCTGCTGGTGGCCAGGTCAATCTTGCTACCGTCGGCGTTGAGAATTGCAACTTCAACGTTGGTAGCGGGATTGGTGGCGGCTTCATTGGTCAGACGGCCGGTGACGAGATTGACCGGCGAGCTTGCCGACTCGAAGTGCATCTTGGCAGTACCGGCACAGCTCGGGCCGCTCAGGTTGAAGAAGAAGTTAACTTCACCGGCGGTATCACCACTTGCCGCCAGGGATGCATTCGAAACGGTCGGAAGCTTGACCGTGGCGTCCGGGGTGCCGGAGGAACCGGACTCGATGACGCAAGTGGTGGTGGTAATCGCACCATCGATGGTGATGGTGCCATCAGCGGCCATCGCCGAAGAGGTACCCAGAGCCAGCAGAGCGACTGACGCAGCAATTGCGGAGAGTTTCATTTGTATTTCCTATGGTTTCAGGGAAGAGCAACTTGAGACTCACTTTGTTGCCGTTTTGCCGCCGTTGAGGAGGTCGGTGGGCGTCGCAATTGGCTCAAGCGAGGTGGCAAACGATACTGTTGGCAAAGTTCCCGAAACATAGATATTGTTTGAAAGCCCCCACGGCACATCCGACCAAGAAAGCTGAATGAATCGTTCATCCCGCCCTAGAACCGGATCCCGCACCGCCTTAACGGCTACTCTTGTCCCGCCCACCGCCAATGAGGTACGCCAGTGACGCTTTCTACTGCTCACGCCATCAGTGTCGCGCTGGTCGACGATCACGACATCGTGCGGTTTGGTCTAGGCACACTGCTGTCTCGCGAATGCGATCTCGAGCTGGTCGGAAGCTTCGCTACGTCAACTGAGCTTCTGAATGCGCTAGAGATCCGAGTACCGGACGTACTGCTTGTTGACCTGCGCCTTGGCGAAGGCGACATCGACGGCATGGCCTTGATTTCACAAGTCGTCCAACGCCATCCGGGCTGCCGGATCTTGGTACTGTCGGTTGACGATGTTCCTGCCAATGTCGCTAGAGCACTGCAACTCGGGGGCACAGCGTTCGTAAATAAGAATGCAGCAGCTTCCGAGCTGGTGCTGGCTGTCCGTCAAGCGGCCAAGGGGCGGCGCACCCTCCCTCCCAGCCTGGGCGCGGAGTCACCACTGCTGAGGACTTCGAGTGCCGAGAAGAACTCAACCTCGGCAAAACCTGGCGAGCTCGGCGCAAGGCTTTCCTCGCGTGAGCGAGAGATTCTCGATGACTTGATTCGCGGCTTGACGATCAACGAGATTGCGCTGAAGCACGGTCGAGGTCAGTCCACCATCAGCTCTCAGAAGCGAACTGCCTTCACCAAACTCGAGATCAGGAGCATTGGCGAGTTGTTCAGGATCAAGGACCTTATAGGTCTGGGGCGCTGAACTACTCGGGGTGTGGGCCACGGTCTATGAAGAAGAACGCGGCGCTACTTGTGTACTTGTCGGCAGCCGCCCAACCCTTCGCACGGCGAACGACTCCTTAGTCACGAGTGACTTTGGCTGCAGAAAGCCATTTAGAGCAGGCGCGATGCACCTGCTGCGGGAGCTCACACTCAGAGCATTTGGCGTCACCATTCTTTGTAGATGAGACATCCGCACTGAAAATCACAAGGCTTTCTTGCTAAGTCTCGGGAGCGGAGGGCCATCCTGCGCCCTCCACGTATGGCCCCCTTGCAGAGCTTTAGCGCAAAGGTAGGCACCCTACTTTAATGGGCCGAGTCCAACTTCAACGAGCAGCCCATGCCCTGTCGAAGGCTGGCGTGCAGATGCCGTAGAGAGCCAAATCCCCGCACCATATATCTAAGAAAGAACTACGTGACGAGCGGCTACGGTCGAGTCATGCGCAATCCGGCTGACCCTCAAGCTTACGGGCCAGCGGCCGCCGCTACCGTCCGATGTAGCGCAAAGTTCTTCAGCGTATTCTCCCGCGCTTCACATCGCGCTCAGAAATCTCTCAGGCCGGCTCTAGCAACATGCAATGTCGGGTCCGAGACCGTTCGGTCAATAGCTTGCGAATGTGAAAACACTTTCACACACATTCGTCGATGCGCGGTTCACACGTAAGCACCGGCGGGCCGGTAGCGCATCAACCTTTTACGTGCAGCCACTGCAACAGGCCACCAGCACCGCTGCGCCCCCGCAGCACCGCATTGTAGCCATCGAAACGACTGCTCACTTCATTAACCTGGTTGCTGTAGTAATCGCTTTCCGCACTCAGCACATCGAGCAGAGTGCGCCGCCCCAAGTGGTACCACTGCTCGAAGAATGCCTTGCGGATCAGTTCTGATTCGGCCACCAGCTCACGATATGCATCAGCCCGCTGGTATAGCGTCTGGGCATCCTGGGTGGCGCTGCGCAACTCATATTCCAGATCCAGGCGGATCTGCTCCTCGCGCAGCTTGCTGGCTGCAGTGCGTTGCGCGGACGCCGCGCGGGCAGCACGTTGTGCGCCCCCTTGGAACACCTTCCAGCTCAGCGCGAGACGCGTTTCCCAGGGCTGCTGCGTGCCGGTCTCGCCGCGGCCCATGGTCTTGTTGATGACCCAATCCAGCTGTGGCCACGCCGAAGAACGGATCGCTTCTGTTTGCCACTGCGCCGCCTGGCTTTCGGCCTTGGCCTGAAGCAGCAGCGGATGCGCCGGCATCTGGTCCAGCAATTGCTCCAGCCCGACCGGTTGCAGCGCCCAGCTGCGTTTCAATGGTAGTACCGGCAGTTCGTCGCCCAGCAGCTTTTGCAATGCCAGTTCGGCATCGCGGCAGCGCGAAAGCGTCATATCCAGACTGGTCTGGGCCTGAAGTAACCGCGCCTTGGCTTGGGTCAACTCGCTGGCGCGGCCCGGGTCGACCTTGACGATCTCGGCAAGCATCGCCACCAGCGAACGCAGGCGGTGGATGTAACTCTGCCCCACTTCTGCCAGCAGTCGCTGTTTGGACAACTCGACGATGTACACGGTGACCTGCGCGGCATTGTTCTGCTGCTGCGCGGCGTACTGCTCGGCGGCGGCCAGGGCGGACTGCTCGCGGCTCTTGAGGGTGCCGCGGGTGCGCCCAAAATCGTAGAGCGGGGTCACCACCTTGAGGCTCAGCGCCACATCCATGCTGTTGCTGTTGCTGGTGCCACGCCCACTGTCCACGGTCAAGGCTTGGGATTGCGAGCCTATCTCCACCTGCGGCCAGCGCCACCCTTTGACCTGGTCGACGTCGGACAACGCCGCGCCCCACAAAGCTTCCGATTCACCCACTGCGGGGCTGCGCAGCATCGCGTTCCGTACCGCAGCGGACAGCAGCGTGCGCAGCTCGTCTTCGCTCAACGGAACTGGGTCAACGGCGTTTCCGGTTTGATCGGAACGGTCATCCAGCCACTGCGCAAACACTGTCGCAGCGGCGTCCGGCGGCACCTCATCGGCGGCAGCCGCACCGCCCAGAGCGGCGCCCGCCAGCCCCAGCCACGACAGCATGATCGGCGCTATCCATGCCGACAGTCTGTGACGTGCCGTGGGCATCTTCTTCATCAACGCTCCCTGAAGGCTTCTTTCGCCTTGAATACCGGCTTCAACAGATAGTCCAGCACGGTCTTTTCGCCGGTGCGGATCTCAACCGTGGCTGTCATGCCTGGAATGATCGGCAGCCTCCTTCCAGCAACCTGCAGCGCGTTGCTGTCAGTCAGTACCAGCACCCGGTAGTAGCTGTCATCCGGGCGCCCGCTGGCCGCGTTGGCCTCGTCCTTCAGGGTGTCGGCACTGACCAGCTGCAGGCGCCCCAGCAGGCCACCATAGACACCGTAGTCGTAGGCAGAGAGTTTCACCGTGGCCGGCAACCCGGGTCGCAAGAACGCGACGTCTGCGGGCTTGATCTTCGCCTCCACCAGCAGTTGGTCCTGCAGCGGGACAATTTCTAGAATGTGCTCGCCCGGCTGGATCACTCCACCGATGGTATGCACCCGAATGTTCTTCACCGTTCCGTACAACGGTGCGTTGAGCGTAGTGCGATCAACGATGTCGGCGCGTCCGACCAGGTTTGCGATGGTCTGCGACAGTTCCAGTTCCGAGCGCGCAAGCTCGGCGCTGGCTTCGGCACGGAACTTGTTGCGATGCTCGACTACCTGGATCTGCAAGTCATTGGCTTGGCGCTGCATCCGCAGTAGTTCGACCTCCGACATCAGGCCGCGCGCAACCAGCGGCCTAGCCAGATCTATCTCCTTCATGGCCAACGTATGGCTGCGATGCGATGCGGCGACCGATTGCTCTAGCGCGCGCTTGCGAGCCTGGTACGCCTGCGCTTCCTTGCCCGTGATGGCGACATCTTCCAGTACGTCCTCGGGGAATTCCAACGGCGCCTGGTAGGCTTCAGCACGCAGGCGGGCAATCGAGGCCTTCAGGCCCAGCGCCTTGGAGTACGCCTCACTGTAACTGGCCTTGGCCCGGGTCGGATCGATCTTCAGCAGCACCTGGCCTTTGTCGACAATATCGCCCTCGCGGACGTTCATCTCGACCAGGATGCCACCCTCCAGACTCTGGATGACCTGTTCACGACTCTGCGGAATGATGGTCGCCTCGCCACGGGTGATCTCCTCGACGCGGGCAAACCAAGCCCAGCATATCGCCGCCAGCAGCACCGCAAGGATCAGATACAGCATGCGCCTAGAACTAGGGGGCGACTGGCTCAGTAGCGACTGCCGGACATCGTCCATGAAGGCAGCATCAGCGGCGGACAGGGTCGGCTGCGTACGGAGGCGGACCTTTTTTTTCAGCCAAGTCATGCCGTATCCTCCAGCGAGCCGTGCTTGCCGCGAAACCGGGCCAGGATCGTTTCCTTTCGACCGTCGGCGGCAACGCTGCCGTCTTCGACGATGACCACGCGGTCGACCAGCTTCAACAGCGAGGGCCGGTGGGTCACCACCACCAGCGTCTGCCCCTGTACCGCACGGTGCAGGTGCTGCAGAAACCGCGCCTCGGTCTGCGCATCCATTGCGCTGGTGGGTTCATCCAGGAGCAGAAGGCGCGGTCGCGACAACAAGGTCCTGGCCAGCGCCACCAGTTGCCTTTGGCCGCCGGACAGGCCCTGCCCGCCCTCGCCGATCGGCAGGTTGATGCCCATGGGATGACGGCTGGCCACCACGTCAAGGCCGCACAGGCGGAGCACCCGCAGCAGCTGCTCCGGGCTCGCGTCCGGCCGCCCGATCATCACGTTCTCGCGCAGCGAACCATAGAATAGGCGTGCATCCTGGCCGACATAACCCACAGCACGGCGCCAGTCGGCAGGATCGATCTGGGTTACATCGATGCCGTCGCTGAGCAGCTGTCCCTGCACCGGCTGGAAGAGCCGTGCCATGATCCGCAGCAGGGTCGATTTGCCACTGCCGATGCGACCGAGGATGGCCAGCTTCTCGCCGGCCCCGATGTTGATGTCGATGCCCTGCAGCACCAAAGGACTGGATTGCATGCCCTGCTGCGGATAGCTGAAGCCGATGCCACGTAAAGTCAGCTGGCCGCTTAGCTGCGGGCACGCGATGTAATCTTGAGCACTGCCGCGATCGGTCGGCATCTCCATCAGCTTGTTCAACGAAACCAGCGCGGCCTTGGTCTGCTGGAAACGCACAGCCAGCCCGGTTACCTGGCCCAGCGGCGCGGTGACCCGGCCGGCCAGCATTACCGCAGCGATCAGGCTGCCCTGGGTAATCAGCCCCTCGCCGATGAGATAGACCCCGTACACCACTAGGGCTACGGTCTGCAGCTGCTGCAGCGAGGTGACCAGGTTGATCGCCAGCGTGGACAGCTGCCGCGACTTCATCGATGTATCTGCGGCCATGCCACTGAAGCGCTCCCAACGGCGCTGCATGAAGCCTTCACCGGCGACGGCCTTGAGGGTTTCCAGACCTTCCACGGATTCAATCAACACCCCCTGCTTGAGCGACGCTTCACGCAGGTTTTCCTGCATGGTCCTGGCTAGGGGCCATTGCGCCACGATGCTGACCAGCAGAATCAGCGGAATTACCAGCAACGGGATCCAGCCCAGTGGGCCGCCGATGGCGAAGATGAGAGCGGCGAATAGGATGACGAACGGCAAGTCTGAAATCACACTCAGCGTCGCCGAGGTTACGAAGTCCCTGACCGACTCGAACTCGCGCAGCTGGTTGGCGAACGATCCTGCCGATGCAGGCTTATGTTCCATGCGGATCGACATCGCCTGGCGGAACAGGATGCTGCCCATGACCAGATCGGCTTTCTTGCCGGCCATGTCGAGCAGGTGCGCGCGTGCATACCGTGCGATCGCTTCAAACACGAGCGCAACCGATACGCCGATGGCCAGCGACCACAAGGTGACATACGCCAGATTGGGCACCACGCGGTCGTAGACGTTCATGGTGAAGAAGATGGTCGCCAGCGCAAGCACGTTGATCAGCAACGCACCGAGCGCGGCGCTGAGGTAGTAACGCCGGTAGTGCCACAACGTAGAACGCAGCCAATGCCCGCTTGCCTGCGGCGCTTCCGCTCCGGCGCGTGCATCAACCCTGGCCCGGGGCTTGACCAAGATTGCATAGCCCGAATAGAGGCTGGCCATCTCCGCGGCGTCCAGCTCCACGGCCTGGCAACCGCTGTCCGGCAGCACCACGCGATAGCGCAGCTGTTCATCCTGGCCCTGGCGGCCGAGATAGACCATGCCTCCATGATCCTTGCGCAGCAGGATGAACGGTGCCAGCGAATCAAACAGCCTGGCCAGTGGACGTTGTATGATGCCGCCGATCAGACCGGCCTGCTCAAGCGCTGCGAGTGCCAACGAGGGCGTTAGCCGCCCTGCCTTGGGTAGGCCCGCCAGCAAGGCTTCGGCGGAGCGATGCTGGCCATGATGGCTGCAGATCCAAGACACGCTGTCGAGCAGCGTATCGTCGATGCGATCAGCGCCTTGGATGGCCTCCACGTATTCGCTGGACGCAGGGGCCGAGTTGGAGACATTCATTGGATCTACCTCGGATGTACCCGTAACGCACTGCCATTGCACACCCGCAGGGGTGAATCGACGCAGTAGTGAGAGCGCCTGCGTGCGGATGCGGGGAGCCTGCGGCCGGTCTGGCCTCGGCCCGCTACGGACCCTGCGTGCAGCGGCCGACGATCCCCAATCGGAGACCGCCGGCCTGAGTTGAAAAGCAGGCCGTCAACCCATCACGCCAACTCAGCTGGCCTGCACTTCCCAAGGCTGCATCGGGGTCGGCTGCACTGCCACATACGCACCGTCGCAGGTTTCGGCCGTCGGCGAGGTATCCAGCAGCAGCTCGACATCCTGCACTGCGTCGATGCCCGCCGCCTCGGCAAATAGCTCAACACCGGGCTGCAGCAGATCCTCCAGGGCCAGCCCGGCAAGACCGTCATCGGTCTGCGAGGGCATCGCAACGGGTTGATCGCTGTTGGGAAGCTGGATGTCGATCACGTAGACATCGGACGTACCGCCTTCGCCGCTGGCCATGAAGTGCTCCAAACCACCCAGCGCCCACTCCTCGGACACTTGATACTCCCAGTTCCCATCGCCGTCGACGGTGGCATAGCCCAGGTGTAGGCCACCGATGCCATCGGCATCGGTCAAAAGGATCTCCATAGCGCTGTTTGGCACACCGGTGCCACGCAGGATCGGATGGGTATCGTCGGTGCCGCCACCATTCTCGATGTTGCCGGTATCGGGCCCCACCCGATCCTCGATGCCGACAATCACCGGCTTCTCGGCAACCGGCACACCGCGGATGTCCAGCACGTACGGATCGGAAGAAACGCCACCGCTGCTGGCCACCAGCTGGTGCGCACCGGCTTCAAGCGCCGGCGTCACCGTCCACGCCCAGTGGCCACTCCCATCCACCGGCACGCTGCCGATCTTCTCTCCGTTGTCATGGATGTCGACTATGCTGCCCGGCTTGCCGGTACCACTCAGACGCGGAGTGGTGTCGTCGATACTGCCACCGTCGGCAACTACGCCTTGCTGGTAGCCGACATCATCGTAGGCGGACACAATATCCGGCTTGACTGGGACGGGCGGGGTGATCTCCAGCACGAACGGATCGGACGAAACGCCGCCGCCCTTGGCCATCAGCTGGTGCGAGCCGGCGTCCAGTGCCGGAGCAACCGTCCATGCCCAGGTGCCGTAAGGGCCGACCTGCACGCTACCGATCTTCTCTCCGTTGTCGAAGATATCCACGACGCTGCCCGGCTTACCGGTGCCGTTCAGGCGCGGCGTGGTGTCATCGCTGTTGCCACCACTGCGCACCTCTCCCCACTGCTGGCCGGCGTCATCGAAGGCGGACAGGATGCTCGGTTTGGACGCTGCCGGCGGTGTGATCTCAAGCACGAACGGACCCGAAAGAGCTCCGCCGCCGCTGACTACAAACTGGTGCGCGCCTGGCCCCAGTGCCGGCATCACGGTCCATGCCCAGCTGCCATCTGGACTTACCGGAACAGTCGCAATCCTTTGACCGTTATCGTAGATGCTGACCAACGTACCCGGCTGGGCGGTACCGTTCAGACGCGGGGTGGTGTCGTCGGTGCTGCCACCGCTGCGCACCTCGCCGCCCTGCGGGCCGGCGTCATCGAAGGCGAAAAGGATGTCCGGCTTCACTGGTGCAGGCGCTTGCGACGTGATGTCTAGCACGAACGGCCCGGAGCTGCCAGCATCACTGATGGCCACCAGTTGATGCATGCCCACCGTCAGCGCCGGGGTCACCGTCCACGACCAGGTGCCATTCTGGTCGACCGGCACACTGCCGATCTTCTGGCCGTTGTCGTAGATATCCACAGTGCCACCCGGCTGGCCGCTGCCACCCAGCCGCGGGGTGGCATCATCGATGCGGGCACCGCTGCCAACCGGCCCTTGCTGCTGCCCGACATCGTCGAAGGCAGACACGATGCTCGGCGCTATCGGACCCGGCCCGGTGACGTTCAGCACGAACGGATTGGAGTCAGCGCCCCCGCTGTTGACCACCAGTTGGTGCTCGCCCGCGCCCAACGGCTGCGCAACCGTCCAGCTCCAGCTGCCATCTAGATTGACCAGCACGGTGCCGATCGGCTGACCGTTATCGAAGATGGTCACCGTGCTGCCCGGCTCGCCAGTACCGCTCAGCTGAGGGGTGGCGTCATCGGTGCTATCACCGCTGCCGATGCGTCCCCATTGCTGGCCGGCATTGTCGAAAGCCGACTCGATGCTCGGCGGGGCAGCAGCGGTACCGGTGATCTCCAGTACAAACGGATCGGAACTCTGGCCCAGACCGGTCACCAGGAATGCGTGCTCACCTTCGCCCAGCGGCTGACGGACCGGGAAGGTCCAAGCACCGGAAGCGTCGACCCTCGCGCTTCCGATCCTGACCCCGTTGTCGAAGATGCTGACGATGCTGCCCGGCTGGCCGGTACCGCTCAACAGCGGGGTGCGGTCATCGGTGCTGCCACCGTTGCCGACCGGGCCCTGCAGTGCACCAACATCGTCGAAGGCCATGTCGATGTGCGGCGCGGCCAGGTTGACCTCAGTCTGCCCGGGCTGCTCTTCCTGCTCCAGCGGCGGCGGGTCAGTACCCGGCGCAGGGTTCGCCGTGGGAGCATCGGGCGCACTGATATTGAGTACGAAGGGATTGGACGATACGCCACCGCCGTTGGTCGTGAAGCGGTGCTCACCTAGGCTCAGCGCCGGGGTGACCATCCAGCTCCAGGTACCGTTGGCAGTGACCGCGGCGCTGCCGATCTTCACGCCATTATCGTAGATGTCGACCATGCTGCCAGGCTGGCCAACGCCGCTCAGCTCAGGAGTCGCATCATCAGTGCTACCGCCATCATTGACCCGGCCCCAGTGACCCCCCGCATTGTCAAACGCCGACAGGATGTTCGGCGGAGCCACGCTGGAACCGGTGATGTCGAGCACGAACGGATCGGAGGACTGGCCCAGCCCGCTCACCAGCAGCTCATGTTCGCCTAGGCTCAGCGGCTGCTTGACCTGGAAGATCCAACCACCGGAAGCGTCGACCCGAGCACTGCCAATCTTCACCCCGTTGTCGTAGATGCTCACGATACTACCGGGCTGTCCGCTGCCACTAAGGCGCGGGGCTCGGTCGTCGCTGCTGCCACCGTTGCCGATCGAACCCTGCTGAGCGCCGACATCGTCGATGGCCATGTCGATGTGCGGCGTGGCCAAACCAGAAATTTCGGTGGAAGGATTGTCGTTCTGGCCAATGGTGGCCTGCATCGCAGCATTGCTGAGTTCGAATCCGGACACGCCGGGTTCTTTCTTGCTGGTGGTCATACAACTCCTGAGCTCAATGGGTACGTGGGATCACAACGAAGGACGAAGGTGATGCCCCACTGTTGGGGTTCCGGGCAAACGGCTTCCCGCTTGCATGGAGTACCCAAGCAATCAGATGGGTTCGGTCGCCGGAAAAATAGTTCGCGCCCCGAACTGATTCTGTACAGGACAGCCGAATACCACCGTTGCTTCGGCGGGCGGAATGTAGCCTCTCGTCCCGCCCCATGGCTTTAGATATCGTACGAAAACGCTGCGATAGACCCATTTGCGACAAAACGGCGAGGCAACGTCTGTGCTGCCCTTCAGTGCAGCCGGAGACCGCTCTGGCGTGGATTGCGTCACGCCCTTCCCTTGCGACGGCGGCGCGCATGATCGCTGCGGCGTCAAAGCACAAGCGATGGGTGGACCGCCCTGCCGATGCGGCTCCTCCGCAGAGGGCACAAGTTGCAACAGTTTGCATGGCGATCACAGGCCCCCTTCGCTACCTTAATCGCCTCGATGAAGCTTCAACCGAAAGGCGATTGATCTGATCGATGCCAGAAAGGCCAGCCCCCACTTCAACTTGGCTCCCCCTCCCTCTTTCCCCAGGTCTACCTCTCTCATGGACACATTGCGCTACACCCAAGTTGACGTATTCGGAGAAGCGCCCATGCGCGGCAACCCCGTGGCGATAGTCCATTGCAACACCCCACCTACGGACCAACGCATGCTTGAAGTTGCTCAATGGCTTGGACTCAGTGAGACAGTGTTCCTGCTGCCACCCACCAATCCCGCAGCGGATTACCGGGTACGCATTTGGTCAACTCTGGGAGAACTCCCGTTCGCTGGCCATCCCACCCTGGGAGCGTGCCGTGCATGGATTCAATCTGGCGGCCTGCCACGTGGAGCCTCCGTTCTGCAGCAGTGCGGCGCTGGCCTCGTCGAGATTCGCCGCGGCTCCCGTCCATTCGCCGAACAGGCGGGATGCTCATCCGAGCCGGCAAGACAAGCAGCCTCAATGTCACTGGCCTTCAAGGCCCCCCCGCTTCTGAAGAACGGACCGCTGGAGCCCGAATTGCTGACCCGTGTCTGCGATGGACTGGGACTGAAGCCAAGTGACGTCTTAGACGCAGCTTGGGTAGACAATGGTGCAGGTTGGCTGGCCCTCCGGCTTCCCAGCCATAAGCACGTACTGGCTGTTGTTCCGGAATACTCCAAACTGCATGGCTTGGCGATAGGAATTATTGGTCCCGTGCACAATCAGGAAATCGCGAACGAAACATTGTTTGAATCACGCGCCTTCATTGCCGGCGATGCCGTTCCAGAGGATCCCGCAACCGGAAGCCTACAGGCGGGTATAGGAAGTTGGTTTGCACGGCTGGGCGTGGGCGCTGATACATACACGGTCCAACAAGGAACATGTCTGGGTCGCGCAGGGAGGATCACCGTCCAGCGCGAGCATGATGAAGTGTGGGTTGGAGGCAGTGCCACAACTTGCATTGATGGGACTATCTCCTTTGACACGAGCAGCGATGAACGCCACCCTTAATTCTTGCTGATTTTCAAAATTGCCCGCAGCAAATTGACTAGTCCGCGACCGGAGTGAAACACTGCGAGTTAGGCGCAAACGAGAGGATCTTCGATAGCAGAACTTTCGATAAAGAGATCCTCAAAAGATTAAAACGTATCTCCGCCCTTGCCCATTTCGCGCTGGGCCGGGCGGATAGGAAAAGTCAGCGCTGTCGGCACAAACCATGGCTGACAGCGCAACTTTAAGCAATCGCACCCCGGCCGCAATTCGGGGCACCCCCTACTCCTGAGCATAATGCGAGGGGAAAATCCGAAGATGCGCTAGCGCCCCATTCATTCAATACAGCTTTCAATCTAGCACAGGAATGAAGGGCTTTGCGACGTCGGCGCCCTCGATAACATGATGAGGAAATACTTTACATAAACTATTACGCCCTGGAGGAGCCTTCTAGATGGTGACGCATGGCTAGGATTGATTCACAAGCATCGACCATAGGGATCCAGGAGCAGATCCAGAAAGAGGCGATGAAAAGGGCAGGACGTATGCCAGCCGTCGGCTGGCGTCATCTGCTCGGGACGATCTGATCACGACTGGCCTCACTCCGTAACGAAGTCTGATCACACCGCTGGCTGACCGAACTGCCACCAACTCCGCAATGGCACGACCCACTCACCTCTGCTTCTAAGGACTCAAATAGTGGGGACGCTTCAATAGCTTTCCGGTGTGCGAAGATGCAACCTTTTGATCAGGGTATGATCTTGAAATCTCCGGGAGAGATTGCATAGAAAACGTTGCCGTCGCATCGTGCGCGAACCCGTGCGCGCGCAGTGGCCGCCACCAGGGCCGGCACCACTACAACAGCCTCGCCGATGTTTGGCACAGCCACGGCTAATGGCGCAGGGAGATAGTGATAGCCACCATCCACGGATAAATCAAGACTGACCGTACTGCAGTTTATCGGTGCGGCCGCCGTCCCAGCTACTTGCCAACGTACCCATTGCAACTCGCCCTGCGTCCAGCCTACATCGGCCAGCGGTTGTAGCACGGAGAATGGCTGACCGGTATCGACCACCCGAACAGTTGCATCAGCGCTGTCGGTGCGGCCCTGCTGGTCACGAACAGTTAGGCGGAAATGCAAGTCACGACTGGTCTGTGGATATGCCTCACCTGGTCCCAGTGACTGCTCGCCGAGGATCGCGGCCAATCGTGGAAAGCTGCGATGACTGCTCGACTGCGGTGGATAGCTGCGGAAGATCGGCCGCAGTCCGTCATCCTGCAGCTCCCCAAACTGCACGCTACCGGCGTCCATCTGCTCCCAGGCGTAGCGCAGCTTTGTACTTGGTGCGGCATGCGGAACCTTTGCATCTAGCTGGAATGGCGTACGCGCAGGAATCGTAGGCACTGACGGAACTGAGGTGGGATCGATCCACGGAGCCGGGCCTGGATCGATGCGCCTGACCGCACAATGCCCCCCGCGGGATCCCAGCCAGCTGTTGATCTGCGCCAGGTTACCCGCATGGAAATAGGCGTCGCTGAGGCTCTGCAATTGATGGCTTGGATCACGGCACAGCGTCGTGGCATAGCCCATCACCGTCGAGCCACTGCCCGGCTCAAAGGCAAACTCCTCACGAGCAGCAGGATTGTCTTCCCGCCCACATCCGTTGGCGGTATGCCAAGCACCAAACTGGTGACCAAGCTCATGCGCAACGATCAATATGGCCACAGGGTCGTTTACTGGATCCGGATGAATCGACCACGCCGCTCCCTTGTCCGTGCCTATGGACTCACCCGCAGCGGCGACCACACAGCTATTGCCAGTCACCCCGCTACCTCCGATGCCTCCCTCAGCCCAATCGGCGGCAAGCAGTAGATGCCCCACATCGTAGCCTTCCTCACCAAGCTCGCGGCGCAGAAGTTCGACATTGGCACGGAAGAAAGCCTGGTCGAAGTCGGGCGGAAACTGATCGAGAATCTTCTCGAAAGGATCGCTGCTCGGGTCAGTCAAGACCAACCGGTCACTGGCCTCAACCAGCGTGAAATGGACACCGAGATCGGTCTCATAAATCTGATTGATCTGGTTGACAGTGCGCATCACCCCGAATAGACCATCCTCGGCATTGCCTCCGAACAAGGCGGTGTAGGCGCTGCCAGCAACCACCGCAATGCGGAAATCATGACGCAGGCGGGCGGCAGAAGAAGGAGCGGGCTTCTCGCCGAGGTGACTGCCGCCTCCAGTGCCCAGCAGTTCCAGCAGTGGGCGCTGCTGCGTCAGCATTGATGATGCCGCCATCGGCCGGCGTGACACGCTGTACAGCGAGGATGACGATGTCCGAGGATCAGCTTGGATCGACCAGGAATAACCGTCGTCCCAAACCTTGGCAGTAAACTGGTCACTGGACAGATCCAGCCGGACCTGGCGCCCGGAGGCATCTTCACCGCGCAAACTGCGCAGATGCGGATACCGGCGCGCCAGCCCAGGCGGCAACGTGCCCGCGTCCTGTAACCGGAACTGGCTCCAGCCGCCCTCGGGCAGCGGCAAGGGCAGCGACACATCTGCCGAAATCATCCCATCAGGCCCTGGGACAACCTCAAGAAGTGCATGCAACCGCCCAATATCTAAGCGGTAGACCAGCGGCTCGCCGTACACCCGCCGCATACTGGGCTGTGGCCGCCAAATCTCCTTCATCTCAGCCGCCATCGGCGTCGTGCCGGCGACACGGCCAGATGCAGCCAACAGTAGCAGTATGCTGGGAATCGCGAACGCCCGCGACCTAGCCCTTCCCGCCCCATCTATTATCTTCAATGCCTTCATCAGGACATCCAGCACGTGTCGGAACGATGTACGTCCCAGTAACAATGATGCTAGCCTGCCCATGGCATCACGCGACGACTACCGACAGTCATTCACGCGCTTTCTGCGCAAAAGTTGGCAGAGGCGCTTGGAAATGACACGGAATGTCGCATTTGAACCTTGCACGCGACACAGACCTCGATGAACAAGTTCGATTTACGTGCCGAAAACGACGCGCCATCCCGATTACCTCGTTCCCATATCCAAGCGACTCAACCTTTCAACGGAAGCTCGACCGAAGCTGGAAAAGTCGATGTACTGATGCCGTCTCCAGTCGCTGACCGTAGATCCATCGAGATACAGATGTGGCACTTTTTGACGATCAAAGCGCCGCTCGCACGGTGCATTTTGATCTGCACCGAAGGGCTTTATCGCTCGTACTGACGCCGCCGCTACTGCTGCAACTGCCACCAATACCAGTACTGCAACCATCCTTACCCCTCTGTATGGTCACATGCCCCAAGCCCGACCAGCTACAGCACACGTGCAACTGGGCACCGATTCAGGCTGACAATGGTTGCAGGTTACGGCTCCACTCGTTGCTCTGCCATCGAACGAAACCAAGGCAGTGCAGAAGTTGCGATTCCAATTCGCTGTAAGGAAGGGCTGAATCGAGTCTCGCGCGGAGTTGTCGGTATGCCCGCAATGCGCGCTCCCGCAACGCGCGGCAATCCTCGATAGCATTGCACAGCGCCTGCAAGAACGGCGTCACGCGCCTCCTACAGCAACAAAGGCCACGAATTCTATCCTGAGCGTGCCTTTCGCGTTAATGTGTCGCTCGGCAGCGCGACTGCCATGAACGCTGTTTGCCCGCCACAAATGGACAATAACGATGACGCTCCCCGACCCTAGTTCCGTGGCATGGCCCTTCCTGGGTCGCACTACAGCGGCGACGCTACGTCATCTAAGCTCGTTGAGGGTGGCGGCACTGCTGTTGGGATGCGCACCTATGTTCGGAGTTGCTTCGCCAGTGCAGCTGACCCAGGCGGAACGGGACTGGATAGAGGCACACCCAGTGATCCGAGTAACCTCCGATGCACAACTGGCACCACTGGAGTACGTGCGGGACAACCAGCTTGGAGGACTTTCTTCTGATTATCTAAACCTAATCGGTGAACGCACCGGGCTGCACTTCCAGTTCACGCACGCCAGCGACTGGAACTCGGCACAAAGCGCGGTTACTTCAGGCCAGGCCGACATGCTGGTGAATGCAATGGAGGAGCGCCTCTCCCCAGCCACCGTAGAAGCCGTTCAGCTGTCGCGCCCTTATCTGACTGCATACAGCGTGGTCTTCACCAAACAGGACCATCCCAGTGTCTGGACCATGGACGACTTGGCCGGCAAGCGGGTGGCAGCCCGAGACCAAGGTCAGTACTCGGACGTGCTGCAGAGAAACTATCCTTCTATCAAGGTTGTGCCGGTACGCACGCCGCTGGATGCATTCCGGATGGTTATGGATGGAAAGGTGGATGCGGCCATGGGAACGGCAATGACTTTCGCACCGTTCATCGCCCGTCGAGATGACAGTGATTTGTACATATCACACCCACGCATCACGATGGCGATGACCGCGCACTTCGCCACCCGCAAGGACTGGCCACAGCTGCACTCAATTATTGAGAAGGCAATGTCCTCCATCTCCACAAAGGAGGAGTCAGAGTTGCGCGAGCATTGGCTTCGGAGCGAGGATTTCGGCGCCCCGACATTGAAGACGGTCCTCCAGTACAACTGGCCATGGGTTGTCGCCGTTGTCCTGTTGATCATCATGTTGGCGATCGCTACTCGGTGGGCGATGCAGGCGAGACGCACGGCAATTGAGGGCGAGCGCGTCAAGGCCCGCTTCTTGGCAACTATGAGCCATGAGATCCGCACTCCAATTAATGCCGTGTTAGGGGCCATCGAGGTGCTTGCAGATCAAGCCACGCAAGGGCGTCAGCAAGAACTCGCAGCGACCGCAGAGCAAGCGGCCGAAGCGTTGATCGGCCTACTGGATAATGTCCTAGACCTCTCCAAACTGGACGAGGGCAAAATGCAGCTGGAGAAAGTTCCAGTTGAGATCTGCGGGTTGGGCCGAAACGTGGCTTCGATCTTTGACGGGGAGCTACGGAAGCGCGGTATCGAACTGGATGTCGATCTGCCCGAACACGCTACCTGGCTGATGCTGGATCCTACCCGGCTACGCCAGGTGCTGCTGAATCTACTCGGCAACGCTCGCAAGTTTACAGAGCGCGGCAGCATCACATTGGCGATCAGCGTAGCGCTTGAAGGGACTAAGACCTGGCTGCATTGCGTGGTTAGCGACACCGGGTGCGGCATTCCCGCAGCGCTGCAGTCCCACATCTTTGATCCGTACACCCAGGCAGATGGCAGCGTTTCACGGCGGTACGGGGGAACCGGACTTGGGCTGGCAATCAGCAAGGAATTGGTAGTGCTGATGGGAGGCCGCATCGAGCTATTTAGCGAAGAAGGTGAAGGCACCACAGTCTGCTTCCAGATTCCGGCAGAGCCGGCGGAGGAAGCGCCGACGAACGCCGCGACCAATGCCATTTCCGGCATTCCCCGCCTGAGCGTGCTGATCGTAGATGACCACGCTCCCAATCGCTTGGTGCTTAGCGAGCAGCTAGCGCGACTGGGGATTGACGCTGAGGTGTCAGATAGCGCACAGGCCGCGCTCGCACGACTGCACGAAGACAGGGCGCTTCCCGACATAGTTCTGATGGACTGCTTCATGCCTGAAATCGATGGCTACGAGGCTTGCCGGCTGATCCGTCGCTCCGGAATCGCCGGTACCGATAGGCTGCCAGTAATTGCCATATCAGCTGCCACCGACGCCACTCACTTGAAGCACTGCCAAGATAGCGGCATGAACGGCGTGCTGAAGAAGCCGATTCGTTTGGTTGAGTTGCGAGGCATGCTGGCACTCTGGAGTGCAGGTGCAGTGGAACCAGGGAACGACGCCGCGAGTGACGCACTGCAGCGCCAGGTGCAAGAGGAAATGGGCGTTGATCTGTACCAGCTGCTGGCCCGCGATGTAGCCGAGCTACTCACCCACCTACAAGAAGCTGATCGGCGGCAAATAGAGCTTTATGCCCACCGCCTGCATGGCGCGGCTGGATTGATCGGCAAGCACGCCCTGGCGGCGGTGGCCGCAGAAATTGAGCGAGACCCCATGAGCAATCGCAGTGGCGCTATCGAGAAACTTTCTGCATTGCTTAAGGACCTTGAATGACCATCATCCACACGTACTTGAGCGGAAGCGGATTGACGACGCGACCTCAGTCACCAACCTCTATCCTTACCCACCGAATGCTTGCACAATGGACCTGACTACAGCGTAAGCTCGCCATTGCTGAGAAACACATGCAACTCTGCGTCCGTCTTGAGACCTAGCTTACGCATTCCACTAATTTTCTGATGGCTTATGGTGGCCACGCTTCGCATCTGCTGTACGGCGATCTCGCCAACCGTACGATGCGCCGCAATCTGCCGAAGCACATCAATCTCACGGGGGGAAAGTTGACTAACCCCTTTGACACGCTTGCCCGCCGGGCTAGCTGCAAGCACTGACTTGAGCGATTGGCCTATATAGGACTTGCCGCGAGCTGCCGCATTGATAGCGTGAGACAACTCATCCATCCCTGCATTCTTGTTCACAATGCACCTGGCACCAGAAGCAACGACCAGCTGCAGCAATCTCGAGTTGGCACTTACAGTCAATAGAACGATGCCAACTGACGGATACTTTCGGTGAACCGCATCCAGCATTGCTAGGCCATCAGGTTGTTCACCTGGCATGGTCAGATCGGTGACCAGGACATCGCACTGTTCGCGCCCCAGCATCCCGATCATCTCCTCTGGCGTTGCAGCTTCACCAACAACGATGGCCGTTACGTCGCGATTGATGATCTCTCGCGCTCCTGCGCGGACAACAGGGTGGTCATCGGCGATGATCACGCGCGTACTCACTGGTTCCACCATGGTCCTCACTACAAGAATTGTTATATATCACAGGCACCCGGCTGTGTACGGAACAGATGAGGGCTGAGCGGGCCTGAAAAAGTTCGACTCGCTTAGCATGCTTAGCCATGACCCCCAATCAGCTGGGCAATTCCGGTGACGGACTGTAACTGCAGTTGACGGAATGCACTGCAGCGCTTGAAACCAAGCACTGCTGCGGTTCCTATGCGGTATGGGAACGAGTTACTGAGCGCCCCCTAGTACTCACAAACGGCAAAATTAAGACCCTGGGTAACACGCGTTGGATAGCAATGCCACCGCGAACAATCCACCCGTGCATATGCCATTCGCCGCTCAGAATGAGCAAAGCCATCAGGCGCACTTACAGCAGCTGCCCCTACCGTTCACGGCACGACCAATGACTTGGATCGCAGTACTAGCACACTGGGCATCCAATGCACGAAAGCACCCAATCCATCACGGCGAACGTCCAATCCCAGAGGCTGACGCCTCGTGCGCCGCTGGGCAGCGCGACCCTGCTGAAGGCCGATAGAAGGGCAATCTTCGCATACTGCGGGCGACCATCATCACCCGCATGCAACGGGACCGCCCAAATGCCCTTGTTCTGAAAGCTGCGTCCAGCCTTGCCCCCTCTACTGCGGATCGTGATCGAGCTGCTACCGATGATCTCCGATCAAGGATGCGCTTGGCTACGCAACTAATTGCAAAGTCTATCCGCTCGGAGGATGTGGAATCGGATCAACGCTCGTTCTTCGACCAATCACATCGGCTGCCAGCCTTCCGGGCCACGTCCAGGGAACTTTGCAACTTTATTCATTGCCCCGCCACTTTGAACCCCTAAAAATCTCAACCAGTCCTGCAGAACAATAACGCTCTGCCCTCCCCCTACCGTTCTGCACCCCAACGAAACCACATGCTCACCATGAAACGCGCACTGGCCATCGGCGCTCACCCAGACGATATTGAACTAGGCTGCGGCGGAAGCATCGCCAAGCTCGCTAGTTCTGGAGTTGACGTTCACGCGTTGATTCTCTCCATGGGCCGCGAAGGCGCCACAGGATCGTTCGACCGTGCACAAGAATCGCATCGCGCCCTAGTTGCGCTTGGCGTCAAGCAAGTCCGGCAGTGCGACTTCCGCGATACGTCGCTACATCAGGACCTTGCAAGCATCATCAAGGAAATCGAGGAAGCCGTCCGCGCGATTCAGCCGGATCGGGTCTATACGATGTTCCAGGGTGATCGGCACCAGGATCATCGGACGACCTTCGAAGCAAGCATTGTCGCATCTCGAAATGTCCGGCAGGTGCTGTGCTACGAAACGCCCAGCTCGTGGCCAAACTTCAGTCCGACGATCTATGAGGATATTGGCCCCCAACTTGAGCCTAAGATCGACGCGCTGCGCCTGCACCGGAGTCAGTGCGACAAAAGTTATATGCAGAAGGATCAGATCCGCTGCGCCGCAGCGTTTAGGGGGCAGCAAGTTGGCTGCGGCCCCAGCGAGGGTTTCATTCCATACCGGATGGTATTCGAATGAAGACCGTCTTCTTCTTCGCCATGTGCGTGCTGATCGGGATCGTCCTGATCAAGCGCCGACGCCAGAGGCCCAGCCCGCATCTTCACAGCGTGGACGCCATTGTTGCGGCCTACAACGAAGGGCCGTGCCTGTCCGACTCGTTGAGGAATTTGCTCAGTAATCGCTACGTACGCTCGGTCATCTGCGTCAACGACGGCTCCAGCGATGACACAGGAGAGGTCTTGGATCGGCTTGCGGCCGAGTTCCCCGACCGACTCATAGCCGTCCATCAGAGCAATACCGGCAAAGGCGGCGCACTCATGCATGGCCTTAAGTATGCACGCGTAGAGCAGGTATTCCTGACAGATGCCGACACGTTGGTTCTCCCCGACGGGGACGACCTAGGCTACCTGCTGGCCGAAATTGAAGCCGGCGCGGACGCGGTCGGTGGCATTCCCTCCTCCAATCTGCGGCGCGCAGGTGTACTTCCTCACATCCGGGCGAGCCTAAAGCTGCCCATGATCGTGCTAAAGCGCTCACTCCAACAACTGCTAGGCGGTGCGCCCTTTATCATTTCCGGGGCTTGCGGCATGTTTCGGACCGAGGTGCTGCGCTCAGTGGGCTTCAGTGACCGCACAAACGTTGAGGATCTCGATCTGTCGTGGTCCCTCGTTGCGAAGGGATACCGCGTTCGGCAGTCCAACCGATGCGTAGTCTATCCACAAGAGTGTAACTCCATCGGGGAAGAATGGCGGCGATGGCGGCGATGGATCGTGGGCTACGCAGTCTGCATGCGCCTGCACCGGAGGCTGTTGCTCACCCGATTCGGCCTCTTCAGCATCCTCCCAATGGCGCTCGTGGTTGTTGCAGGGGTCGTGGCCATGGCCTTTACGTGGAGTGGTGCCCTCCAGGCCCATGGCCCCTTAGGCGTGCTCACCGCACTTCTTCCGCCGCTCTGGGTTGGGATCGCGATGGGGCTTGGAGTGCTGAGCGCCATCCACCACCGACGGCCGATGCTAGTGCTGACGTCCTCAATCGCCGTGCTCTACGTGCTATTGGCCTACACGATCTGGCTCACCCACGGGCTCAGAGGCCTGTTCTCAGGTCGCGAGCCGCTTCGCGATAAGCCGACGAGGTATCGCAATGTGGTGGAATGATGTTCAGAACATTGGCAACACACTGCTTGGACTTAGAAGCGACATAGCGCCAAGCGCAAGCGTAGCTCCCACCGCCACGATCGTTGGCGAAGTCGAGATTGCAGACGGCGCGAGGATCTGTCACGGCGCTTACATTCTCGGTCCGGTGAAGATTGGGAAAGACACCGTCATCGGCAATAACTCCCTCATTCGCGGCCCTGCAGTTCTGGGTAACGACTGCCAAATCGGCTTCTCCAGCGAAGTGAAGAACGCAATCATCGAGTCGGACTGCAAGATCGGCCCGCAGTGTTTCATCGCAGACTCAGTCGTCTGCCGCGGCTCATATCTTGGCGCTATGGTCCGCACGAGCAACCACCGATTGGATGGCAAACGAGTGTCGGTGATGGTCGGCGACGAGCTCGTTGACACGGGCATGGAGAAACTTGGCGCCAAGATTGGGAATCATGCATCCCTCGGCGTCCAAGTCGTGACTCTGCCCGGCCGGGAGGTAGCACCTCGAACCATCCTTGGGCCACGGATTACTGTCCAGCGCAACCTGCCGCCTGGACGCTACCAGCTCACCCAGCGCATCGAATCATACTAACCAAAGCTGAGCCCTTCATGCCCTATTTCAAACTGCACGGCGCAGCCGTCCTGATCGCCGCATCATTCAGCGCCCAAGCCGGCACCGAGTTGGTTTCTGCCAATACCCACATCGAGCACACCGATTACTCGGACGGCCGTGGAAAACGAGACGTGGTAACTCAGGCTGTGGTCGGTGACGTTGCCGGACACCGAGTTGTCGTGGATCTTTCGCACGGGCGCCGGGAATATGCCGACTCGACCTACAATGGCACCAAGTTCGATGCGTACCTGTATCAGCAGTGGTCCACTAGGTGGAGCGGTCGCTCCCAGATTTCCATCTCCACCGATGATCCCGTGTTTGCCAACCGCATCTTTGGTCAATCGCTCAACCTGAAGGTCGGCAGCAAGGTCCTCCTTCATGCCAGCGGCCGCTATACGGAGTACTTCGGAAACGTCCGCTCCCGTGCTTGGTCTGGTGGAGCGTCATACTATGCCGGGCAGTGGGTTGGCAGCTACCGCTACACGTATCATGATCTATCGAACCGCGACAGCGGGGGAAGCCATTTGGCTTCCTTGCGCCGACGTGACAGCGATGGCCATGGAAGCACACAGCTCTGGCTTGGCCACGGGAGGTCGGCGGCACTCTATGAAGCCATGCCGGGGATGGATGGGAGCAGTTCAACCAGCATCAGCATTCGGCGTTCGCAGCCGATCACTTCGCGCTTGAGCGCTGACCTGACGATCGGACGTGCATGGTTCGACGATGCCAACGGCGGATACCGCAGCGGCACCGCAAGGATCGGCTTCAACTACCGCTGGTAAGTGTAGGTTGCGGATCAATCCACCGGTGATCTAGCTACGGACAATGAGTTCTCAGCCGCATGATGCTGCATCATTCCGTCTCGGGAGCGATGCATTCATGAGTCTTCCTTCTTCGCCAGCAAGGAACTTCCGACCCAGGCTGGCGCCCTAGCGCCAGCCGCTGAAGATGTCTTAGCTTAACCGTGAACTCACTCAGGACCGTACTCTGATGCCACGTCTTTGCATCTCGACGGCTTGCCAACATCTTCTGAGCGGCGGCTTGATCTCCTCTGCTGCTTTGTATAGCGGCTCACTCCGGTGTCAACGGCGGAGCAAATTTGATCTACCGCCAACCCGTTCCTGGAGAGCTCGTCGACCGTAGCATGACTAGTGGGCGCTTACTTCCCGCCCCCCCCCTCTGAACACGAGGATGCTGCAATGCGAACCACAGCTCTACTCCTCTCCACGCTACTCGCTCCAGCTTCTCTGACACCGATCGAACCAATTGAAGCCGATCAGTTGTTCGAGATCGCCCCATATGTCGATTCTGTGGCTGCGGCGTTCATGGACCGGTATGCAGTACCCGGAATGGCAATTGCCGTGGTCAAACGCGGGCAACGGAGAATATTCAGCTATGGCGTCGCGTCGAAGGAGTCCGGAGCTCCCGTGACGCCCGATACGCTCTTCGAACTGGGATCCATCAGCAAGACCTTCACCGTCACTCTAGCGACGTACTCCGAGGCGCGCGGGAAGCTCTCGATGGACGGCACCGTCGGCAAACACCTGCCGGCGCTGAGCGGTCGCCCGATTGGGCAGATCCCACTGTGGCAGCTGGCCACTCATAGTGGCGGCGGCTTCCCATTGCAGTTTCCTAATGGGGTCCGGAGCGAGCGCGATGCCATGCGCTACTACCTGGATTGGAATCCCTCCTATCCGGGTGGTGTACGTCGAAGCTACGCGAATCCGTCGATTGCCCTGCTTGGAGTGATAACAGCGGAGTCCTTGGGGCTGAGCTTCGAGCACGCCATGGAGGGCGTCCTCTTTCCGAAGCTGGGCCTGACGGACACTTGGCTTCGCGTGCCCATGGAACGCCGCAAGTTCTATGCCCAGGGTTACAACCCTGCCGGCATCCCGGTCAGACTGAGCAAAGGGCCCTTAGGTGATCAAGCCTACGGCATTCGATCTACCGCACGCGACCTTCTGCGATTCGTTGAACTGAACATCAGCCCAGGTACCGATGATCCTCTGCTTGACCGTGCTTTGCTCAAAGCCCAAGTCGCACGATTCAAGGTGGGTCCCATGTTCCAGGATCTAATCTGGGAGCAGTACCCCTACCCCATCGCTGTTGAGGCTCTGGTGAAGGGCAACTCCGATGACATGGTCTACAACGTCAATCCCACTATCCCCATCACAACCGACGTTTCGCAGGGGGAGTGGCTACTGAATAAAACAGGCGGCACATCAGGATTCTCAAACTACGTTCTATTCGTTCCATCACGGCAGCTAGGGATCGTCATATTGACGAACAAATCCCATCCGAATGAGGGGCGCGTTCGTTTGGCCTACGCGCTACTCCAGCTTTTGGACCCATTACCTCCTCCCTGACCTCATCCAACTCGGATGCAACTATGCAACCTGTTGTATTCCGCAAACGCGCAATTGATGCGCACCATTGGAGCGCCAAACTCTCACATTCAGGCACCGCAATTTACCGTACTTGGAGGAATTACAATGGATAGCAAGACCGCCAGAAGCAAGCAACGTGTCGACACGCCGGCAGGCATACAGTCGGTCGACAGCGATATCCTCCTGCATGCGATGCGCGGCCACATCACCGCCCTGGATCACGCTGTCCGTCTCTTGATCGCAGCCTCCCCTGAGCGAGAAGTCCTCCAAGACGCTTGGCGCTGCGTGGTTGAAGATCTGACCAATGGCCACTCGGCAGACCCCAATCACTTTCCGAACGCTTTCAAGCTGGGCTTTGATCAATGCACGAATCGGATCAGCTGTCAGCTCCACGCCCGAGAGGAATGATTCACACAAGTCCAGCGCGAGTGCATGAGCCACTCAACATTCAGCGAACTTAGGGTGTCATTAAAGCTCACCAGACCAGGTGCCACAGAAGATTCCATTCCTGCTTTTGGTGCACCACTAGAGCTATCGGCTCGGACGGTAGCGTGCTGGCCCCAGACGAATCAGGTCGTCGATAGATGACGGCGACTCGCTATCCACGCTGACAACGTCGCCTTCGACATTGTTCATCAGCTGCAGCATGCCCTCAATCAGCAGGTCGTCGCCAAACATCGCGATGGCGCCAATAGTCGGGAGAAGCACGCCCCCGTCGAACTGGATTGCCGCCAAGTGATCTGCGCCAATGACTCACTGGTACCCCCCTACTCTCGCAGAGGGGTTACACCGACGGCTGGCCGAGCTGCCTACTCAACGATTGCCAATCGACAATCGACCTCAGTTGAGTCAATCGACCTTGATTGGGCTACTCCGCGCTGCCCTTCTTGCTCCCACTACAAGTTCGGACATCTCTTCATTTGAGAAGCCAAGAGCGGAAGTAATGAGGCAGAACTCCAATACATCCATGCGCCTGGAGCCGTTCTCGATGGACGAGATCTTCTGCTGAGGCCATCCCAGGTGAGCTGCCAGCCTCAACTGGCTAAACCCCAACGACATGCGGCGCTCACGAAGCTTACCAACCAAGCGGAGGTACGCGTTCTGGTAGATCGTCTTGGTAGCCATCCGTTCCGCCTCTGGGAGCGGAAGGCAATCTATGGCCGACAGCACTCATACAAGAAAATCATGTAGACGCCACGACTCTGTCTTGCTAGCATCCAGGCTGGCCAATTCGCCGAGGATCGAGTGATCTATGGGCATAGCCAACAGACCCTCCCTACCCCGTGGCCCGAGCTCGACGCCTTAGTCGTATCGCTGGGCCCCTTCTATACATGCGCATGGTGTGCGCTTGAGCGTTCAACGAGGGTTAGCGCTCAGATCTCGCCAGACCCGTCAGTCGTTCGGGATCTACTGACCTTCCTTGGTAGCGCTGGTGTACTTGCACAGTCCATTCCTCGAAGTGATCGGGTCAGGCGCTCGCTCTATGATTCGTTCAGTTGGTCCTATGCTGACGATTGGCACGCTCGAGGTAACCTGGAGGCCGCACTGTGCCAAACACTGGTTTCGGGCCGCTCTACACTTGAGGCGCACGCGCGCCTCTGGCTGTGGCGGCAGCTGTCTGATCGAGAGCTCTGCGCCTACCTAACCTCATTGCTCCGCAGACATCGGATCAGTGTTCGATGGGTCGACCAGATCATTGCCCAGCAGAAGGAGCATTGGCCTCATCTCAGCCTTGGGCGAAAGCGATATGTCGCCTGGTCATCCGTCCGAGGCGCGGCAAGCCATTACTTAGCCTCGGGCGGAGACGAAGAAGCCGCGATCCGAGTCATGTCCGCAGAAATGCGTAAAAGAACGCACTGGCTCGCCCTAAAGGAAACTGCAGGGGCGCTACAGAAGACAGACTTCTGCTTCATGCCTGACAGCAATTGGCGTCGTCCACTAATGCTCGAAATCGCCCTGGAGAGCATCCTACCAATAGGCCCTGACTACTGGCTTGCTCAACTTCCGCAGCTTTGCGAGTGAACTTTAAGGCTCCAGTTGATCAGTACAGCAGATGGATCTTTAGGAGAAACGAACTCATGCCCCAACTCTCTCAACGGCTTCAGCCTTCCATACTTGCACTTGATCTCGAGGGGACACTGATATCCAACGCCGTAAGTCAGATACCTAGGCCTGGCCTTCTTCGGTTCCTTGGTGAGATCAAGGAGATTTTTAGCCAGTTGGTATTGTTCACAACCGTGCCGGAGCCACAAGTCAGGAATATTCTCTCGTTCCTTGCAGAAGAAGGGGAAATACCGGACTGGTTCAAGTACTCCAATTACATCCAGTGCTTGGGGAGCACGAAGGATCTCCTCTTGGTTTCCCCCTCCCCGGCATAGCACTTCTTTTGGATGACCACCAATCCTATATTCATCCCGGGCAGGAGAAGTTCTGGATCAAGGCGCCTCTGTTCGCGTCCCCCTACTCTCCCCACGACGATGGGCTTGAAGTTGCCCTGACACGAATTCGAAGGAAAGTATCGATGCTATCTGAAGGCCGCGTCCTCGAGCGCTAGCTGTGCGAGCTCGCCGTTGCCGGACAGGGGCCGACGTATCACTTTATTGTCTCAACCCATCTTCCGCTGGACGCAGGCATGATCAAGACCAGTCAATCGCACCCCCTGCAGATCGCCGAACTTCCGATAGGGAACAATGGTGGCGCCGTGGGCATCACATTCGCGCCCGGAAAACAACAAGCGAACGCCATGACCGGTTCTTGGAACCGAGACATTGATACCGATCTAGCGACAATTTGCTCTTGGGGAGCGAGCCATCTTGTGTCACTGATTGAGCCTTGGGAGTTCGAGGAGTTGCAGATCTCAGAGCTACCAAATCGCGCCACTCTCTTCGGCCTTCAATGGCATGGTCTCCCAATTGCGGACGGCGCGGCGCCCGATGCGGGCTTTCTTCTCGCATGGTCGACCCTAGGCCCCTCGCTGTCAAAGGCCCTACTAGGTGGGAAAAAGGTGGTCATTCATTGCAAAGGCGGACTAGGTAGAGCCGGCACGGTCGCCTGCATGCTGCTCATTGACAGCGGAGCCATTACCACTCAAAACGATGTCATACGCGAAGTACGCCGCGTCCGCCCCGGAGCACTAGAGACCCTAGAGCAGGAGAACTTCGTTCTCAACTGGGGAACCAAATTTTGATGCCCGCCCCAAGTAGAAATCTTGCACATGAGGACACTGATCCACATGCAAATGCAGCCCCGCCCTCTACAGACCTAGGAGCCCACGGCTGCACGTTTTCGCACAAGCATAAAATGTCCGCCAAAGGCTTATGCAAGCCGGCGCACCTTCCATAGCTTGTCGTCCAGCAAGATGAAGGGCATTACGACGCTTCTAGTCAAACGCGCATGTGTGGCCACTACCCGCAGAGATTGGGCGGGATGGAACCCAGTCAATAGCTCAGCGCGGCCACATCCAGCCCAGCTGCCTGTTCCCTCTTCGCCTGAAGGGGAGAGTCATAAGAGATAGGGCCACGTTGCCAAAGCCTTTTTGATGCAGTCGCGTGTACCACTGACTGGAGTACCGTGCCGGTTTAGTCACACTGTCATCGAGATGCGTTGCGGCTTCTGCCGCAGCGGCCCTCCCTTCAAACTCATACTCAAACTCATCTATTGACTCTCCGAAAGCTGCTCCTTCGGGTCGATGTACCACCAATCGTTCGGATCTCTCTCCATGATCCCCGGCCAGTGAAATAGTCGCACAGACGAACTCTGGGGGCGGCGATTACCTCCGGGTTCGAACAGATGGGATCCAGCCATTGGACCTGCCGATGCGTCCACTCGAGCCAAGTCAGCGCCTCCGGGCTGCGATCTCCCGTCTGATAGAACGCCGCTCCGAATCGCCTTGGCCGCCCGCCACGCTCCAAAGCCGACAAACGATTGACCAGCTTCGCCCGCTGTAGCCTGAGCGTCTCCTCCGCACGTGCCGGCGCCATCCGAGGCCTATCGATTTCTTGAGCTTGAGCCGCTTTTTCCACCATCTCGAGACGAACTGCCAACAGCCCAGCTTCCCATAGCGGCATGGCAGCTATAACAACCCCGATGGCCGCCCATTACCGCCGATGCCACTGCCTGTCTCTACGAGCGCACGCCCTACCTGTTCATCAACCCACAGTTTAGGAAAGTGTGGCGACGCTTCAGGTAGGCGTGCCGGCCTCGTCGCCGCGGATCTCCGTCGAAGCCTACCTGGGCCGCGACGCGCCTACGGCCTCTTCCTGCGTAGTGCTGTTCATTGCAGTTGCAGCCCTCAATGAAGGGACGCCTCAGAAGATAGGAAAAATTTGCGCTGGAGCGTGTTATGAAATTTGATCTAGTTCGCGCCGACGTGATCTCTCCCCTGCCGATGCAGCACGTGATTTCCGCTTCTGGCGCCATCTTTCTGCGCTTCTAAATCAGCTGGCTGCAGCCATGCGAACTACCGGCCTGCTGGATCGAGTCGGCCGCTCAATATGACCAACTTTCGTACTATCACTATGTAACGCCACCCAACACCACGGCATCATACGGCCGCAGCTACCCGCCCCGCGTCACTGACACGGCACCCCACTGCCGACCAGCACGAGCCAGCCGACACTGGGCGTCAAGCAACATGCAGACGCCGCCATTACCTTGATCAGCCCTATGATGCCCTCCTCCCGCAAGAACATACGCCCTACTCTGTCCACTGTGCCGACTAGGCTGGGCGCGCTCGTGCTCGGCCTGTATACCCTGGCCTGCCCTGCCGTCCACGCCAATGGACTGCGCCTGGAAACCTCGGTGATCGTGGTGGAAGCGCAGGACGGTGAAGGCGTCATCGCGGTGAAAAATACCGATAGCAAGGCCGTGCTGCTACATTCAGAGGTGGTCAATGTACCCGAAGACACCGCGCCGCTGCTGCTGGTGACACCGCCGATCACCCGTGTGGATGCCGGTAATACGCAGATGGTGCGGTTCTTGCTGAAGCCCAACCAGACACTGACCACCGAGCGACTCAAGCGTGCCACCTTCGAAGGCATTCCGCAGACCGCCCCGAACAAGGTGCAGGTCAACATCCGCCAGAACATTCCTGTGATCATCCGCCCGGCCGGGCTGGCCAGAAACGGCCAGCCGTGGAAGCTGCTGCAATGGACCCACACCACGGACGGGATCGCGGTGCGCAATACCGGGCCCTACGTAGTGAGGATGTCGCAAGAGTTGAGCCTCCAACCCGGTGAAATACCCGCCAAACTGCCTCGCACCTATATCCTCCCGGGGGAATCGGTAGCCCTGTCCAGCAGCAGCAACCTGCGTGCGGCGCGCGGCGTGCGCTACACACCAGCAACGCTCAACGGCTACTTCGCCGACCCGGTCGACGCCGACGTGCAAGCCGGACCACTGCGCGTGGACCTCGCGCCGGCAGCACAATAACGCCGGTAGTCCCGGCCCCACCCAACCGCTGCTCATTATCAGACCGTGTCCGCCAACCGCCACGGCGCTGCAGGCGCTCGGCCCACGTTCGACTCTGCTCGGGCGTAAATGGATTTGAGTCCACCGCCCAAGGATCGCGCCCACCACCACGGTTTCGTGGCGGGCGTGATGCCACGGCGTTGCATTCAATGCTGTCAGCACCGCTGACAGCGCTATACGTCAGCTTTGACGTTCTTTACTAGTACCTGGAGATCAATAATGAACCGTCCCATCCGGATCCTCGCTGCATTGGCATTGAGCTGTGCATTGAGCCCCGCATTTGCAGCCGACAGCGTCACCATGAAAGTTGGCGGCACGCTGGTTGCCCCAAGCTGCAACATCGCCCTGTCCGACGCAACCGTGGATTTTGGCGACATCGCACGCGGCTCTCTCGGCAACACCAGTGCTACCGCGCTGCCGGCCAGCAAAGCAAAAACGCTGAATGCCAGTGTCGCCTGCGTTGGCAACACCGCTATCGCAATCAGCACGGTCGACAACAGTGAAGCGAGCAAGCCGACCGACATCCGTTCGTTCGACTTCGGTAACGGCCCGGTCACCCTGCCCACCGCACAGTACGCCGGCCTGGGCAGGGCCAGCAACAACGCGGCCATTGGTGCCTATGCGGTCAGGGTAGGCACAGTCACGGTCGGCACGGTAGCCGGGGGTTCCAGTGACGCAGTGAAGATGTTGAGTGGAGTCGATACCACCAGCTTGACCGAGGTGAGTGGCACGGTATACCTGGACGCCACCAAGCCGGTGATCAGTGCGGCCGACGCCACCGGAAACTCGATGTCAGGAAACAGCTTCAACTTCCCGTTGACCGTGGCCGGCAACATCTCGGCCACCGACAACCTGCCAGCCGAAGAGATTGACTTGAATGGCAGCACCACGATTGAAGTGAAATATCTTTAACCACGGATCGACTGCATCCATCTGCTCGATCCCAAGGAGAAAACAATGAACCTGCATGCCAAACTCGCCCTGGCAACTGCCCTATTGTTGGCTATCACGCCTGCATTTGCTGATACCAGCGCGACCATGAGCGTCACCGGCAAGATCCTCACCGCACCGTGCGATATCAGCGCAGTGAGCGGTTTTGATATGACCATCGATGACATCAACCTTGGTGAGGTCAGCCAAGACAACTACAACGAAGCCAGCTTTGGCGGCACCAGCATCCTGTCCAGCCTGACCGTGACCTGCGGCGCGCCGACCCAGGTAGTGGTCAAGATGAGCGACTCCTTCAGTGGCAAGAAGGGCGCCGACACCATGCCCTTCCGCGGCACCAACTTGGGACCGGCGAACTACTACGCACTGATCGACGCCAGCACCGGCAATGCCATCGGCGGCTACACCATGAAGTTCAGCAGCACTCAAGCGGGCATCAGCGCACAGGACGCCATCCTCAGCGCCGATGGCGAGAACGGCTGGGCCGTCGGCACCAATGGCTACCTAGACAACGGCAAGCCGTACCTGGCCTCGGCGGTCCAAGGCACCACTACTGTGGCGACCACGAACAGCGCCGGTACCCTTTATGGCTTCCGCGTCTACCCGACCCTGTTCAAAGGCAGCGATCTGCCCACGACCGGCAATGTCGACATCAGCGGTAGTGCGACCTTCGAGATCGTATCGCTTTAACCACTGAGCTCCACGGCTGGCACGTTGTGCCCGGGGCGCCGCTGCGATCACGCAGCGGCGCTTATCGCCAGCACACCCCTGTACTGCGTTCTGCTCCCTCCGTTTGGCCCTCCCTTCCAATGAAGCTGAAAATACTCGCAAGCCTGGTCTCGGCCGCCTGCAGCGCCAGCGTTTACGCCGATGATGCCGCGCCGACCGAAGCCGGACGCACAGCCTTATCAGGAACGGATCTGGCTTCCGGCAACGCCACCTTTAATACCAACATTCTCAAATCACGCGGTCTGCCTGCCGATGTGGCCAAGTACTTCGCATCGGCAAAGCGCTTTACCGCGGGCACCAATTACGTCACGTTGCAGGTAAATGGCGTGTCCATCGGCACGACCAGCGCGCTGTTTGACCGCGACGGGCAGCTGTGCGCCACGCCCACACTGCTGCGCTTGGCGCAGATCGGGCCGCCCGGGAAAAGCGCGGACCAATGGCCGCAAGCAGCCGCTGCCGACAGCGGCACCACGCCGCGGTGCATCAACCTTGCCGATTACTACCCGCAGGCGGTGGTTAAGCTGCGGCCCGACAATGATCAGCTGGAATTGATCGTGCCCACCGACGCGCTGCGTGCGCCCATGGCGGCCGACCGCTCGCTGGGTGACAGCTCGGAAGGAACCGCAGCGATCTTCAACTACAACCTGGTCAATTCGCGCAGCGATTATGCAGGCGGCCAGTCACGTAGCATGCAAGTACTCACCGAAACTGGACTGAACACACACGGCTGGATCCTGCGTAGCCGGCAGAGTTACAGCGATTACAATGGGCAACGGCGTTTCCGCAACCTTGACGCCTACGCGCAGAAAACCTTCGCTGCGCAGCACGTGCTGCTGCAGGCGGGCCAGATCAACCCAGCAAGCCAGCTGTTCTCGCTGCCTGCCCTGTTAGGCGCGCAGTTGCTGCCGGAAGCCGCCCTGCAACAGCCGTTGAGTGGCGGCGCCAGCGCCAGCGGGATCGCCCAAACAGAGGCTCGCGTGGAGGTCCGACAGAAAGGTAGGCTGATTCTTTCCACGCTGGTACCGCCTGGCCCGTTCGCCCTGACTCAGCTGCCAATCATCGACAGCAACGCCGACCTGCTGGTAACGGTAATCGAGGCGGACAGCTCCCAACGCAGCTTCGGAGTACCTTCGGGAAGCTTCAATGTTGGCTTCAGCCAACCCGAACCCTCCCTGTCTTTCGCCATTGGCCGGCCCGACCGCCAGGACCTGCGCGCCCCCGATGGCAGCCGTCCGCAGGATGCCTGGCTGGCCGCCGTTCACGGCAACGTGCCGCTGCGCGAATGGGTAGGGCTATCCGCTGGCGCCGTCATCACAAACAACTACCACGCGGTGGCCGCCGGTCTCAACGCAGCGCCCACACGCAACACCAATGTCTACCTGCGCCAAGTTGTCTCGCGCCGCCCCAAAGGTGGCCAGCTTGGTACCCAGCTGCAGCTCAGCGGCAGCCTGCAGCTGCTCGACCGGCTTTCACTGGCGGCCTCGGTGCAGCAGCAGACGCAACACTTCCGCCAGGCCAGCGACGTGCCGTGGGCAGAGCCGTGGCGCGTCAGCAGCGGCGAGAACTCCGGCAACGGTCCACGCTTGCAGCAGTCGTTGAACCTGTCTTATCAGGCCCGGGCGTTGGGGGCGTTCGGGCTGGGGTACTCGCGCTATCTCGGTTTCGACGATCGCAGCTCCGGCAATGTGCTCGCCAGCTGGTCGCGCAACATCGGCAGAGCCAGCATCATGCTCAGCTCTGAACGACGCATTGGAAGTAACAAGGACCGCACGATCTACCTTTCGATGAACCTGCCACTGGGGCGCCGCAGCGTCAATACCACCGTGGCCCGACAGGGCGATCGCCTGCGCACCCGCGCCAACATCAGCGAGCGGGTCAACGAGCTCGTCGCCTACAACCTGACAGCCACGGCCGACAGCGGGCGCGGCGGCAGCGCATCAGCTGGACTTAATCTATTGCCATGGTTCACCCGGATCAACCTCAATGGCAGCCGACAGAAGGGTGCCTCCTCGTTCAGCAGCAGCCTCGCCGGCGGTGTAGTGCTACATGGCCAGGGGATCACATTTACTCCCTACCCATTGCAGGACACCTTCGCCGTAATCTCGGTGCCGGGTGTCCGCAATGCCCGCATCGATACTCCCTATGGCCCTGCCTGGACCGACGCGGCCGGCCGTGCAATCGCGCCAAGTCTGCCGGCCTATGCTAAGGGTCGACTGTCGCTGAGCACGCGCAGTCTGCCGCGTACGGTGGACATCGGCAATGGCATCAAGTCGTTGCGCCTCGGCCGCGGCGCGGTCGCCACGGTCACCTTCGATGTCGTGCATAAACGGCGGGCGCTGCTGCGCCTGCTCGATGGCAACGGACAGGCGCTGGAGAAAGGCACTGCCATCTTCGACTCGCGCGGCGAATGGATCAGCTCGGTCGGCACCGACGGCGGGGTCTTTCTCAACGAGGTGCAACTACAGGTACCCCTGCTGGCTAGCGATGTCAACGGCCGTCAGTGCCACTTCCAATATCAGTTTCCGGAAGAAATCGATCCGGAGGCCTTCTACGACACCGCCGACATCACCTGCCAGTGATGCCAACTCCCCCCCTGACCCGGACACCGCAAGCATGCCCACGCAAGCTCCCAACTTTTCATATCGGCTGCGTAAGTGGGGGGTAGCACTGGCCGGGGCGGCCGGTTTGACCGCCTTTGAATCCTCCGCTATGACCGACTCCGACCCGCCACCCGCGCCGCCATGCCAGATCAGCCTGGACAATCCGGACATCGCCTTTGGACGGATCAACCCCTACGACCTCCCCAACACCGTCGCCTATACGTCGCAAAGGCCGCCATCGGTTGGCCGACAACTACGTACGTTGCAGGTGCAATGCATGCTGCCCACACGTTTCGCGCTGCGCTTCCGTGCCCCTGCCCACAGCAGTGGACAGGGCTATCCCTTGGGCGATGCGGGCGTGGTACTGGTATCAATAGCACGGGCACAAGCCGATGGCATCCCTGCCCTACTCACCTCTAACCCGTCTCCGGTAACGATACCGGTGCAACCAATAGATGCGATGGAATGGAAGCCCAACCACGTACTTCAGGTGGTCACCCAAGGTCAGGTCGGCCCGGTCACCCAGCTGACCCTGCAAGTGGAGATTGAGGCCAGAGTGCTGATCCGTACAGACCGCCTACGGCAGGACCAGCCGTTCGACAGCGAGGGCAGTTTCGAGGTGCAGCCGTTGTCGTTGTGATTCTGCCGCGGCTTGCGCAACGCGGTTCAACGCGCAATCACTGCTAGCAGCGGCATGCGATGGTTTCGTCCGAAAAGTTCTATCAGCGGAAAAGGCAATGACGTCGAGGCTAAGCCAACTTGCGGCAATGACGATGCCTCGTCCACGTCCCGATTCTTCTCACTTGACTGAGATCCTGCAGGTACTGCGGGATCACGGGCCTTTCGAGCGCGAGGTGGATGGTCTGCGTCGCACCACTGGTTGGGGCGAAGCTGAGTGGTTCCTCTCATCGAACGTGCTGCTCGACGATGCCGCCCCGGCCGATGTGCTGGCCACAGATCCAGTCCGTGTGCTGCAGGCGGCCCGTACTGAGTTCGCGAGCCAGGCCTGATGGTGCCGCCCGCGATCCGGTCAGCTGACAGCTGCTGACCCAAGTGCTTCGATTATCCAGACACAGGATGGTACCAACGGCGGGCCGATTGGAACCCCCTGCCAGGACTCCACCGGGGGAATTCTATCCATTACGCTGGCCCGGTTTTTCGGGGGTAGGTCAGGCTCAGATACGGACAATCGCGACTTGGCCGAAGTCAGGCAGTTGCATCAGTCTTCAGAGCAAAGGGGCTGGTGCGTGAGCCTCTCAGCTGCTCTTTAGAAGTAGCCTCGATCCTGAAGCAAGGATCCACGCAAGCCCCAGCGCTCTTTCATATCGCACTCGTGGATCTGAGCAACCTGACCGTCGACGATGTCGGCCAGGAAGGTGAAGCTGTAGGGCCCAAGGTCAAGCTCAGTTTCGCCTTCGACTGAGTGCAAGGGGATGAGCACCTTGTCCTCGCTGTCATAGACCGCCGAATCCCAGTCGGGATGGTTGAATTCCACTTGAGCGCGCACTTCGCACTTGCCGAACCCAATGTACTTGCCTTCTCCTCCGCCCGCTCGATAGACCGAGGTGACGTTGATGCTTATCACGTCCAAAACCTCTAGCAGCTCGACATTTGCATCTGGGACGTCATCGGCATCAATGGAGTAGCCCATTAGTTCTTCATGCAATGCAGTCAGGAACAGTTCTGGCTGGCTATCAAATAGCTCTTGGATGGCGTCATCCTCACGCTTGATACCTAGGGCATCCAATAGCTGCGGCATGGAGGCAACGCGTGTGATGTGCCCGGACTCCTCACAGGCGATGGCAAAGTCTCCATCCTGAGACCATACGATCAGAGGCTTTTCAGCGCTCACATCGCCGGAGACTGCAGCAAAGATGAACGCATCTGGGAACTGGTCTTTCTTGCCAGATGGGCCGAAGAGACCTGTCCCATGGGTGTATTGCTCAAGAACGTGAGACGGCTTCACGTTGTCGATGCTTCGCACCTCAGCTTGGAACTGAGAGAACATTGCCAACTTCACTTTTTGCAGATGGTGATTAAAGATCTGAACCCTCAGCTTGTCGCGATCAAAGCCAGGGATTTCTAGCTGGAGGTACTGACGGGCGGCATGCTTGAGGTCGGCTTTGATCAGTGGGTCCAAAGCGGCGATATCGTTGTTTCTGAAGCGCTTGGCGATCTCCATCAGGGTCAGGTCGGTGGACACCAGCTTGACCAAGCCGTGATTGATCAGCTCAGTCAGCGTCGTCGCTTCCGCCTTCGCGAAACCTTGGCCCCAAGCGATCCAGATATTGGCATCTACGAATAGACGACGAGCATTTGCGACTGCCATCTGATGAAGTCCCAGTATGTGCCCTGATCGCCCGCTTCCATGAGACGGCACCACTGTCCTGCCGCCAGAAGCCGCATCGAGGGCTAAGTCAACAAATCAACGAGGTGATCGGCAAGGGTTGGGGGACACAGTATGCATCCCGCCAGCCGCTGGGTAGCGCGTCAAGAAGGCGCGAGGCTGTGGCCGATGATGTATCTCGACAGAATGCTAAGCCGCTTCCTCAGCTCCTGCCGGCTCAGGGTTAGAGTCACGCTCCCGTGCTGCTTCGGTCCAGAAGTAATCCAGATTTACGGTCTTGGCATCGCGCATCTGAAGAACAACCTTTTCCCCCGGGATCTCGATCCAACCATAGCCGAGGGAACGGCCGCCGTCTTCCGCACCGTCCTTGCTAACAGTGGCCTCGCTTTTCTCTTGAACCGGTTGCGGCAGGCTAGCCAGAGCGAAGGACTTACGCGCCGCAATACCAAGTACCACGCGCTCAAGATCGCCTGCTTTGGATATCCGGAACTCAAATACTACGCCTTTGAAGAGGACAGTCTCTCCACCGAATGTGAAGTCCGCGGTGAGCACAACGAAGTCGACTTCATCTGGCTTCAGAAGCTGGTACCAATCCGCAGGCTCCTTTCGATCCAGCCGCTTATTGACCCGCTTTCCGATGGTCCACATCACCAGGGTGACAACCACGATGTAGATGCCGACGCAGAAGGGATGCTCACTAAGGGCTCGGGGTGCACTCGCAGCGCTCGGATTCGAATGGCCACCCAGTAGCTGGATTACGGCCATCAGATTCGGCCGATGCAATGAGGGGCAGATCCATGTTCCTATCTGAAGCATGGCCAGCATCAGCAAGTGGCCACAGATCGCTGCAATTAATGCCACAGCCAGACTCAAACTGAGCTGCTGCTCCAAGCCAGTCGATGGAGCAGTTGGGCTGTGCAGCCGTGTTACTGCAAAAACGAACGCTGCCCCGGGAAGGAGCAAGATTAAGGCAACGAGGACCGAAAGACTCAGTCCCACTCAGTTACACCTTGGGCGCTGTCTTAGCGGTCTTCGAGCTAGGCCGCTCGGTGACGAAGATGAACTTGCCGTTCTTGCTACGCAGCGGAGCACCGGCACGCTCAATCGAGACCGATCGAACCTGCGCTTCAATAACTGACCGCATCAGGTCACGCGCCCCCTCCCTCGTCTCCAAGAGAGATTTGGCGTTCTTGGAGAGCGTGGCCTTTGCGCTAACTGTCTTCATCGATGTTGCTCCTATGAACCACGGGCCTCGGCAGAGTACGACGCTCGATTGCGTATGCCTTTGCAGCCTAAACGCTCATGCGTTATTCGATGGTTTTTTGCAACATCTACAATTGCACAAGCCCATACGCTATGCAACACTCCACGGACTAGTCCAGCAACGGACTTATAAAATATGTTCTGGATCAATGCCTTATGAAATATCGAAGCCCGGCCGAAAGTTTCCGGAGCGAATTGGTCCACTTCGCGCGTCTCGGCGCTGCGGGCGACTCTGAACGAGTTAAGATTCAGGCCCTCAGGTTGATTCGCCAGCTGAGAGCACAAGGTGACGAGCTGGCAGACTTGCTGCAGCAATCCGTATTCCCCCCGTCAAGCGGGGCTGGCGAGGTGGCTGCCCGGGCCACGCGTCGGCTGGATATCACCGAACACGAACACCTTCTGCCCCCGACCGATCCAGAGTCCAATCTGGACTTGGTCCGCATTGAAGACGAGCCCAAGGCCGCTCATGCACTCATCTGGGACGCAGTGGTCGATCGCCAACTGCGCCAACTGGTGGCTGAGCGCAAGGGTTACCGTCGCCTCCGAGAGAATGGGCTTAGTGCTCCTAAGGCTGTGCTGTTTTGCGGCCCGCCCGGTGTTGGCAAGACCGAGAGTGCCCGTGAAGTGGCCGCGTCCTTGGGCCTCCCGCTGGTGATCCTGGACCTAGCCACCATCCTCAGCTCCCTGCTAGGCAAGTCAGGCACGAACCTAAGACAGGTATTTCAGTTTGCCAAGCGTACGCCCTGCGTGCTGCTACTTGATGAGATCGATGCGATTGCGAAGCGACGTGACGATGCCGGTGATATAGGTGAACTGAAGCGACTGGTCACAGTGCTGCTGCAGGAGATCGACCTATGGCCATCCACTCATCTACTCATTGCTGCCACCAACCATGTGCAACTGCTGGATACGGCTGTCATCAGACGCTTTGAGCAGACCATCACCTTCCCGCGCCCAGATGCGTCCCAGCTTGCCGCATTGGGCAAGAGTCTGGGAGCCAGCACCCCGACCAAGGTACCGCCGACTTGGACGGAATTGCTTGCCGAACTCTTGGCCGAGACTTCCTACAGCGACTTTGTCCGGGATCTGAACAGGATTCGTCGATCAACAATTCTGGGTGGTCAGAAGGAAGGCGCAAGTGCCGTCAAAGAAGTAGTGCAGGAAAAGATCGACGCCATGTCCAAGGAAGGCAGGAAGCGAGTCGCTGTTAGCTTGGTCCAAGACTTGAAGGTACCCCAGCGCGAAGCGAGTCGGATTACAAAGATCGCTCGCGACACACTCAAGAGTGCACTGCAAGGAGTGAGCAAAGATGACGGAACAGCCGAAGTTCCTATTGGGACTGGGTGAAACGCTTACCACCCAAGGTCACTATCCAAACAACAGTATGCCAGGCGAGCCGACGTACACTCTCGACTTGCAACGAAATCATCTTGCTCCTTTGCTCAAGGAGCAGTTGAAGACCTTTAATTGGCTGCCTGACGCAGCTTGCCCACAGGGAAATGTAGTGTCTATGGTGACGCTGCATCCTAGTTACTACTCACGCTCCGCGTTTCCTGATGAGCTCATCCGCTCTGCCGGACTTCGATTCGTTGGCAGCATGCCCAAATTCGTTAAGCCGCGACTAGGGCGAGGACACAATCTGCCAGGCGGTGCAGCCTCTACGATCCTGTTTCTTGCGGGCGAAAAAGCCTCCTTCCAGAAACTAGCGGAGAGGATCGTCAAGCTGGAGCCCGATGATCCCTTAGCCGAGGACATTCTGAAGATTGAGTACATCGAGGCTCAGACCAGAGAGGAGCGAATTCAGACAAAGCTTCCGAAGAGCCGGTCGACTTTGGAAGTGGTGATGCACTATGACCCGCTTAGGGACTATCGCTGGGAAACACAATTCAATGCATTCGCCGTAGAGTGCGGCCTGGATATTTCCGAGCAAAGCTATCAGGCAAGAGGCCTCTGGTTCTTGGAAGCACGCGGTACCGCCGAGGCGGCCAAGAAGCTGGCAGACTTCTCCTTCGTTCGCGCCATCAGGCCCATGCCCAAGGTTCGAGCCGTTGACGCGCCACAGGTGATGCGCTCCGCTCGAATCACCCCTGCGGTAATTCTGCCGGCCGATGGCCCTGTTGATCCAGACTGCAGAGTAGCTGTGTTCGACGGAGGTCTTCCCCTTGATCACCCATTCAAGAAATGGGCGAGCCGCATTGAGCCTACAGCGGCCGATGGCATCGGAGCTGCGACCGCTGAGGGGCTGGCCCATGGCACGGCGGTTACCTCGGCGCTTCTGTTTGGCCACATGAAGCCAGGCCTTCAGGCCAGGCCTTATTGCCATGTTGATCACTACCGCTGTATCGGCGAAAGCACCGCCGACCGAGGGCTCTACAGCGTCATGCTGTATATCGAAAAGATCTTGAACTCCCGTGCCTACGAGTTCGTCTCACTGAGTATCGGGCCAGAGGAAATTACAGGCCCGGACAAGATCAGCGCGTGGACTACTCTGCTTGACGATCACTTCCACCAGTCGTCGACTCTGGGGACCATCGCCGTCGGCAACCATGGTGATCTCCCTCCACCTGACAACCGCATTCAAATCCCCAGTGACTGCGTCAATGCGCTGGCCATTGGCGCAAGCAATAGCAACGAAGTTGGCTGGAAGCGTGCGCCCTACAGCTCCATCGGACCAGGGCGCTCGCCGGGGCTGGTCAAGCCGGACCTGGTTCACTTCGGCGGCGTAGATGAGGATCGGTTTAGCTTTCTCTTCCCAGGTGGCGTTCTTGCCCAAAGCACCGGCACTAGCTTCTCAGCACCGGCGGTGATGCGGATGGCCACGGCCGTTCGTGCCCATTTTGGTAGCTCTTTCACGCCACTGGCCGTTCGCGCCCTGATCATTCATGCCTCAGAGCGAAGCGAGCACCCTAGGGAGGAGGTTGGCTGGGGCCTTGCTCCGACCGATGTGGCCAACATTACGGTCTGCCCCGACAACAGCGTGCGAATCCTCTATCTGGGTAAGCTGGATGCCTCTAAGGTCAGGCGTATCCCAATTCCTGTCCCAGAGTCAGGGCTTCTGGGAAAGATCACGATCCGAGCCACGTTCTGCTATCTCTGCGAGACTGACCCGCATGCACCCGGCGACTACACCAGGGCAGGCTTGGGCGTTACTTTCCGACCACATGCGGAAAAATTCAATCGCCCCAGGAATGCTGCGCCGAACTGGACACCTGATCCCCGGTTCCCTGCAACAGACACCTTTTTCGAAGGTGTAGGGAGAGGCACCGAGCAAGCCCTCCGGACTGACTCGCTGAAGTGGGACACTGTGCGTGATGCGACGTTGACTAAGTACGCCAAGTCGCTCAAGCGGCCGGTCTTCGACGTGCATTACATGGCCCGCACACCAGGCCGCAGCGCAGCGCCATCGCGACTTCCCCAGCTGAGCTATGCACTGGTGGTGACGATCACCTCCGCCAAGCATCCCGACATCTATGACCGGGTACGCGAAGCCTACACGCAGCTTGAACCCCTGCTGCCTGTGGCAACGCTGCCGGCCAAGGTGACCACCTAGTCAGGAAGCGTAGAAGCCGGCACTCAGGCCGGCTTCTATGAGCGAGACGTCAGCGCTGATGCTCCAGACTTCATAAGAAGCACATGGCTGGTCAGCACGGATGAGCTACTCGCCGCAGAGGTGACGAACATCCTTAGGCGATCAACCCGCAAGACAACTCGAACAGCGAGTGGTGACGGGTGCTGGCAGGACATGAATATTTGTCGTCTATCTGGCGCAGGAGGCGCCGCCCTTGCGAATCAAAGACTTACAAGGATACCACGACAAGAATGGCGATCCCACGATGAGCTTTCGTGGTCGGCGACAAGAATTCTAGGCGTGCATACGAACCTCCAGCTGGATTTTCCGAGCTGGACGTAAGTTCATTCAAGATGCGCGAAAAAAAGGGCATTCATCGCATTTCTTGACCCTGAAATTCTCCTGGGTCTATCCAATCAGGCCTTGTCTCTTCTCCAAGGAGACCGGGCCCGGCTGGTCTTGACGGGAACGACCGAAACCTATGTAGGAACTCATTTACACGGGTTGTGACATGTATTCCCTTGTAAAAAGTATGTGGAAGCTCATTAGCCATGTTTTTTTCAAGGCACCCATTTCGGCGGCAGCCTGTTTGCGATGACCGACCCGTTCTGGATGCTGGGCCTGATGCACACCCTGGGGCGGGACTACTACGTGTGGGACCGCGCCGGTGCGATCGACTTCCTCAAGCCCGGCCGCGGCACGGTGCGGACCTCGTTCCATATCGATGACGCCCTGCTAGACGCGCTGCGCGCCGAAGCGGCCGACGGCAACAAGGTGCTGCGCTGGTTCAGCAACGACGTGGTCGATGAGGCCGGCGAGGTGGTGGCGCAGGTGCGCAAGCAGGTCTATCTGCGACTGAAACCGCACGCACGGTAAAGCATGCCGTGGGGCGCTCGGCTATCCTGCGCAGCCCTGCCACGGAGGCCCCCCATGCGCCTGCTCGTTCTTGCTGCGGCCATCAGCGCCCTGCCCTCTGCCGCCTTCGCCGTGGAGCTGCCGCCGGTGCACTATCCGGACCTGCCGGCACAGGCCACCAGCGCCGAAGGCTTCGTACCTGCAGGGTGGACGCTGGAGTACCGCGCAGAAGGCGATCTCGACCAGGATGGCCGCGCCGATCTGGCGCTGGTGCTGCGCCAGCAGGACCGGCGCAACGTGGTCGAGCACGATGGATTCGGGCCGTCCCCCTTTGACAGCAACCCGCGTATCCTCGCCATCGCCTGGTCACGCCCGTCCGGCTACGTGCTGGCCGCGCAGAACCACGTCCTCATTCCGCGACCGGACGATGCCGCCGCGAGCGATGTGCTCGACGAAGATGGCGGGGTGTTCATCCAGCACGGCACACTGATGGTCGCGCTGTATTCGTGGACCAGCGCCGGCAGCTGGTACAGCGGTGCCACCAGCTACACCTTCCGCTGGCAGGACGGCGACTTCGCGCTGATCGGCTACGACCGTGACTCGGTGATGCGCAACTCCGGGCAGACCGAGCAGATGAGCATCAACTTTTCCACCCGCAAGGTGAAGTTCGTCGAAGGCAGCACCTTCGAGGACAAGGAACAGGTGCGCTGGCAGCCGCTGCGCGATGGCCGGCGATGGACACTGGACAGCGTGGGCGATGGCTGGGCGTTCGACCCGCTGCGCGGCGCTGGCTGAGCCCCGGTCAGTCGGCGCGCAGCCGTATCGATAGATACGGACCCTGCTCGCCATCGCGCGCCGGCGCACGTTGCGCTACCTGCAGGTAACGACCATCGGCAGACACGGTGGGAGTGCGGGCGGGCGAATGCCATTGCGGCGGCAGCCGCGTCAGTGCCTGCGCAGGCGGATCGGTCTGTTGCCGCAACCACCGCTGCGCGCCGAGCAGGCGCACCATCGCCGCCGCGTCCTGGCTGCGCGCGGCATATTCCACGTAGGCAGGCCCGGCGATGTCGCTCAACGTGCACCCCAGCGCATTGGCCAGGCAGCCGACGTCCCATCGGGACGGGGGAGGCACGGCTGGCGGGACATCGGCTGCCAGCGCCTCGGCGGCCGCCGGCCGACATGCCCAGCCGAACTTCCCGGCGACCCGGGCCAGCGTGTGGTCGCGGTCCAGCAGAAGGCCCGCACCCGCAGACTGGATGGACGCATCGACGGCGGCCGTGTTCATCGCAAACTCGCCCTGCATGGCCCGGCACAGGCTCTGCTCATCGGCCTGCAACGGCTGCAACGCGGCCGCGCACGCGGCAGGCAGCGCGTGGTCCGGCGGCAGTTCCACCAGCATGTCACCCAGCAACTGTGCGCTGCTGCGTACCAGGGCCGCGCCCATCATGCTGTCCAGCAGGGTGCTGCCGGTGTGCATCAGTCGCCGCCCGAACCGCAGCGTCCGGCAACTGCTGTCGAGTGCAGCGGCGGTGTCCCCCTGGGCGAATGCCTGCGCGGAGACGGCACTGCCGTCGAACAGCAGCACGTACTCCGGAAATGGCATCAGTGCTGCCGTTCCCGATGCCTGGAACGGCGAGTCGAAGCGATCGAAGTCGGCCAGCTGGCCCAACCGCGCATGCAGGCCGGCGTGCCCGGCGTGGGCGTCGGCAAAGCGCTGGGGATCGCGGCGCACCTGCGCAAGGCAATCGGCAGTATGGGCATTGCAGCGGGCCACCGCGCTGGATGCCACGCGGGGATGGTCGACCGCCAGGATCGACTGCAGCGCCTGCTGCTCCGGGGTAGCCTGCCAGCGTTGCAGGTCCTGTGCCAACGCGACCTCCCGCTGCGTCATGTCCAATCCATCGAACTGCAGCGTCCACAGCAGCGCAAAGCCATTGCGCCCCTGCGGCGGCTGCACGGCCTGCAGGCGCTGGATGTCCTGTCGTTGCTCGCCCGTCAGTGGCCAGAACCTGGACAGCAGCCACACCGCAATGACCGCCAGCACCAGGCCCAGCAGCACCCGTCCCACCCCTCGCAGAATCCTCAACACAGCATCCCTTCCCTGTATGGCCAACGCCGCCATCCGGCAGCGTAATCGAGTGGCCGCGACCGCTACAATGCGCGCATGTCGCTCGATGCCCCCGCCCTGGTTCCCCGCCCCTCCCTGCAGCGCCTGTTCCTGACCGGCCTACTGACCCTGCTGCCGATCTGGCTGACCTGGGTGGTGGTCAAATTCGTGTTCGTGCTGCTGTCGGGCATTTCCAGCCCGCTGGTGGTGCCGCTGTCGGAACAGATCGCAACCAGCTTCCCCCATTACCTGGGCTGGGTGCGTGCCGAGTGGATCCAGAACACCATTGCCCTGCTCGCCACCCTGCTGGTGATCCTGGCCGTCGGCGTGGCCAGTCGCCGTGTGGTCGGCCAGCGGCTGTTGCGCTGGGTCGGCGCGATCATCAAGCGCATTCCGCTGGCCAGCATCATCTATGACAGCGCCAAGAAGCTGCTGGACATGCTGCAGACCGAGCCGGGCAGCACCCAGCGCGTGGTGCTGATCGACTTCCCGCACCGCGACATGAAATCGGTTGGTCTGGTCACCCGGGTCATCAAGGAACAGGGCACCGACCGCGAGCTGGCTGCGGTCTACGTACCCACCACGCCCAACCCGACGTCGGGCTACCTGGAAATCGTGCCGGTCGAGCTGCTCACCCCGACCGACTGGACCGTGGACCAGGCGATGAGCTTCATCATTTCCGGTGGTGCCGTGGCCCCCGCCAGCGTGCCGTTCACCCGCGCCGGCGACCGTTCCGAATGAGCGAAGCGCCGCACGCGCGCCCGCTGCAGGACCGCGCAGTCCTGCTGTTCATCGTGCTTGCCGCGTTCTTCTGCGGCAACGCCGTACTCGCCGAACTGATCGGGGTGAAGATCTTCGCACTGGAAGACACACTCGGCATCGACCCGTTGAACTGGAACCTGTTCGGCCAGACCGGATCGTTGAGCTTCACCGCCGGTACGTTGTTGTGGCCGGTGGTGTTCATCATGACCGACACCATCAACGAGTTCTTCGGCAAGCGCGGCGTGCGTTTCATCTCGTGGCTGGCCGTGGTGCTGATCTCCTATGGCTTCCTGTTCGCATTCGCCGCGATCTCGCTGGCCCCGGCCAGCTGGTGGGTGACCTCGATGGCAGGCCACGGCGTGCCCGACTACCAGGCCGCGTTCGCCGCCGTGTTCGGCCAGGGCATGTGGACCATTGGCGGCTCGCTGGTGGCGTTCCTGTTCGGGCAGCTGATCGACGTGGCGGTGTTCCACCGCATCCGCCAGGCGACCGGCGAGCGCCACGTATGGCTGCGCGCCACCGGCTCGACCGCGGTGTCGCAGCTGGTGGACAGCTTCGTGGTGATCTGGATCGCCTTCGTGCTGGGCCCGCAGCACTGGCCAACCTCGTTGTTCCTGGCCGTCAGCAGCGTCAACTATGTGTACAAGATGGGCTTTGCGATCGCGCTGATTCCGTTGCTGTACCTGATGCGGCGCGCGATCACCGGCTATCTGGGCCAACAGCGCGCCGCCGACCTGCGCGCAGCCGCTGCGGCTGACTGAAGCCCCAGCGCCGCGCAAGCTGACTGCGGCTTCACGCTGGCCGTACGCGCCCGGATCGTGCAAGCTCCACGGTCTGTGTTCCACGGAAGCTTCTTGATGCCGTATTCCCCCCGCGTCCTGGCCGCCGCCATCGCCGCGTTGTTCCTGTTCAGCGCCGTTGCGCCGGCCGAAGCAGCGAAGAAAAAGGGCACCCGCCCCGCCGCCGCGCAGAGCCGCCAGGCTGCCAAGCCCAAGGCGCGGCCCGGTGCACGCGCCACCACACCGGCGCGTGGCAGCTCGGCGCGCCGCGCCGCGCCGCGACCGGTTGCTCCCGCCCGCGCCGTCCCCAAGCAGGTGCAGCTGGAGCGGCTGTATGACGAATACTGGGATGCCTCGATGCGGTTGAACCCGCTGCAGGCCACCTTCCAGGGCGAACCGCGTTACAACGACCAGTTGCCCAACATCCTCTCCGCCGCCTGGCGCCAGCAATCGCACGACTTCACCACCGAGTGGCTGGGCAAGGTCGAGAAGGTCGGCAGTGACGGCCTGCAGGGCCAGGACCTGCTCAGCTACGAGATCTTCGTGCGCGACGCCCGCGCATCGCTGGCCGCCGAGCGTTACCCGAGCTGGATGATGCCGATCAGCCAGTACTACAACGTCGGCAGCATCATGGCCATCCTCGGCGCCGGTGCTGGCGCACAGCCATTCAACACCGCCAAGGATTACGACACCTGGTCGCGGCGCTCGCTGGGCATCCCGGAGCTGTTCGACCAGGCCATCGACAACATGCGCCAGGGCATGAAGGCCGGCGTGGTGCAACCGCGCGACCTGATGGAAAAGGTGCTGCCGCAGCTGGATGCGGTGATCAAGCCCACCGCCGAAGAAAGCATCTTCTGGTCGCCGATCCGCACCATGCCCGAATCGATTTCCGCCGAAGACAAGGCGCGCATCAGCGCCGAGTACAAGCGCATGATCGAACTGCGCATCATGCCGGCCTACCGCGCGCTGCGCGGCTTCATCGCCACCGAATACCTGCCGGCGACCCGCAGCAGCAGTGGCCTGGGCGCGCTGCCCAACGGACAGGCGTGGTACGCCAACCTGATCGTGCAGACCACGGCAAGCGAGCAGACCGCCGCGCAGCTGCACGCGCTGGGCGAACAGCGCGTGCAGGAGCTGCAGGCGCAGATCGCCACGGTGATGCGCGATGGCAAGTTGCGCAGCTCACAGGCCAAGCTGCTGCGCAGCATGCGCAACGACCGCCAGTTCCAGTACAGCGATGCCAATGCGCTGCTCAACCGCTACCGCCAGGTGCAGCAGCAGGTCGATGCCCAACTGCCGCAGGTGCTCGATACCCTGCCCAAGGCATCGCTGGTGATCCACGCGGTCGAACCGGAACGTGCTGCGACTGCCGCGGCCGCTTCCTACCAGCCCTCGCCGCCGGGACAACCCGGTGTACTGCTGGTCAACACCCGCGACCTGCCCAGCCGCAAGCGCTGGAATGTGCCGGTGCAGTACCTGCACGAAGCCATCCCGGGCCACCACGTGCAGCTGGGCCTGCAGCAGGAACTGTCCAAGCTGCCGCGCTTCCGTCGCCTTGGCGGCGATCTGGCGTTCGTCGAAGGCTGGGGCCTGTATGCGGAAACGCTGGGCGACGAGCTTGGCGTCTACAAGGACCCATACGACCGCATCGGCTACCTGTACTCGCGGCTGCTGCGTGCAGCGCGCGTGGTCGCCGATACCGGCGTGCATGCGCAGGGCTGGAGCAAGCAGCAGGCAGTGACGTACCTGCAGAAAACCGCGGACATGAGCAGCGACGACGCCAACGCCGAAGTGGAACGGATCATGGCCCAGCCCGGCCAGGCGTTGTCGAACGTGGCCGGCCTGACCACCCTCGTTGCCCTGCGCGACAAGGCCAAGGCACGCCAGGGTGCGGCGTTCGACCTGCGTCGCTTCCATGCCGAAGTGCTGAAGGACGGCTCGATGCCGCTGGACGTGCTGGGGCACAAGATCGATCGCTGGCTGGAGCAACCGGCCACGGCGGCGCCCGCGCCCTGACACGTCCGGAACCGCCATGCGCCCTGCCGTCCTGCTATGTGCCGCTGCCCTCGCCCTGCTGCCGTCGATTCCCTCGATGGCAGCGCCGGTGGGACCTGCAGATGCCGGCATCGACGGCCTGATGCAGGCCTACGATGGCCAGGTGCCAGGCGCGGCCGTGCTTGTGCTGCACGACGGCCAACCGGTGTTCCGCCGCGGCTATGGCCTGGCCGTGGTTGAAGACGCTACCGCCGTGACGCCCGCCAGCAACTTCCGGCTGGCCTCGGTCAGCAAGCAGTTCACCGCTGCGGCAGTGCTGCTGCTGGTGGAAGATGGCAGGCTGGCACTGGACCAGCCGGCGCGGCGCTGGCTGCCGGAACTGCCACCCGCTGCGGCAACGATCACCCTGCGCCAACTGCTGTCGCACACCAGTGGCCTGCCCGACTACGAAGACCTGATGGATCCGGCCGACACCAGGCAGGTACACGATGCCGACGTGCTGGCCCTGCTGGCCCGCCAGGACCGCCTCAACTTCGCGGCCGGCACGCAGTACCGTTACAGCAACAGCGGCTATGCGCTGCTGGCGTTGATCGTGCAGCGCAGCGCCGGCGTGGATTACGCCCGTTTCCTGCAGCAGCGCATCTTCACTCCGCTGGGCATGGCACACACCGTGGCCCATCAGGACGGCATCGACACCGTTGCCGCACGCGCCTATGGCTACAGCCGCATCGACGGGCACTGGCAGCGCACGGACCAGAGCACCACCAGCGCCGTACTCGGCGATGGCGGCATCTATTCGTCGCTGGACGACCTGGCACGCTGGGATGCTGCGTTGTATGACGACCGCCTGTTGTCGGCCGTCTCGCGCAGGGCGATGTTCAGCCCGGCCACAGCCACCGGCGAACCCGACGTGCCGCACTACGGTTTCGGTTGGCGCCTGAACGGCCGCGCGCAATGGCACAGCGGCGAGAGCATCGGCTTCCGCAATGTCATCGTGCGCTACCCGGACAAGCGCCTGACGGTGATCGTGCTGAGCAACCGCGACGGTCCCGAACCCTATCCGCTGGCGTTGAAGATCGCCCAGCGCTGGCTGGACACCCTGCAATGACAACCGATACCACGGGGCTGCTGGGCATTCACCATGCCGCACTGATCTGCAGCGACTACGAGCGTTCCCGGGATTTCTACGTGCGCATCCTCGGCCTGCGCGTACTGGCAGAGAACCATCGCAGCGCCCGCGATTCCTGGAAGCTGGACCTGGCCCTGCCCGATGGTGGCCAGCTGGAACTGTTCTCCTTCCCCGCACCGCCGCCGCGCCCCAGCCGGCCCGAAGCCCAGGGCCTGCGCCACCTCGCATTCCGGGTGGCCGCACTGGACCCGTTCATCGCAAGGCTGGCCGCGCACGGCGTGGACTGCGAGCCGATCCGCGTGGACGAATACACCGGCCGCCGCTTCACCTTCTTCGCCGACCCGGACGGCCTGCCGCTGGAGCTGTACGAGACCGGTTGATCGTTTTCAATCGACAGGCATTCATCCACGCATGGCGTGGATCTACTGCAGATTGCAGCGATCTGTCGAAGGCGGGGTTGGGGCCAGTTTTAGGTCGGTGTCCCCCAAGGTCTGAACGCCCCCACCATAAATTATAAAAATCCAACGAACACCCCCCCCCCCCCCCCCCCCCCCGCGCCCCCCACCCCCCACATCCCACGAAGGCCCGTTTTTGGAGTGGCCCCGGCCGGTGGCGTCGGGGGGGGCCGGGCGCCGCCCGGCCGAAGCCCCCCCCCTTCCCCATACCCTGCCGAATGGGTATACAGTCGAACCGTACCGGCATCGTGCCGGAATGAACCCTGGGAGGGGACCATGCGCAAGACCTTCAAGACCCTGCTGCTGGCGCTGCCGCTGTGCCTGGCCGCGCTCTCCGCGCAGGCCGCCGACAGTGCCGCCGGCCGTTGGAAGACCATCGACGACAAGACCGGCAAGGTGAAGTCCATCGTTGAGATCAGCCAGGCCGCCAACGGCACGCTGACCGGCCGGGTGGTCGAGATCCTGCATTCGGACAAGGGCCCGAACCCGGTCTGCGACGGTTGCGAAGGCGCCAACAAGAACAAGCCGGTGCGCGGCATGACCATCCTCTGGAACCTGGCCCAGGACAAGGGCAGCACCAGCAAGTGGTCCGGCGGCACCATCCTGGACCCGGGCAACGGCAAGACCTACAAGTCCAAGCTGGAACTGCAGTCCGGCGGCACCAAGCTGGATGTGGCCGGCTGCATCGCCTTCATCTGCCGCACCCAGACCTGGGTGCGCGAGTAAGCGCAGCAGCCCCTGCAGCGCCCCGGTGACCCGGCTCCGGCCGGGTCACCGCGTTGCGGGCATGCGATAATCCACGGTTCCCCTCGGCTGCACCCCGTGACCATGACCCGTACCGCGCTCGTCACCACCGCCCTGCCCTACGCCAACGGCCCGCTGCACCTGGGCCATCTGGTCGGCTACATCCAGGCTGACATCTGGGTGCGCGCGCGGCGAATGAGCGGCGGCAAGGCCTGGTTCGTCTGCGCCGACGATACCCACGGCACGCCGATCATGCTGGTTGCCGAGAAGGCCGGGGTGTCCCCGGAAACCTTCATCGCCAACATCCAGGCCAGCCACGAGCGCGATTTCGCCGCGTTCGGCGTTGCCTTCGACCACTACGACTCAACCAATTCGGCAGCCAACAAGGCGCTGACCGAGCAGTTCTACCTGAAGCTGGAAGCGGCCGGCCACATCAGCCGCCGTTCGGTGGCCCAGTTCTACGACCCGGCCAAGGGCATGTTCCTGCCCGACCGCTATGTCAAGGGCATCTGCCCCAACTGCGGCAGCGCCGACCAGTACGGCGACAACTGCGAAGTCTGCGGCGCCACCTATGCGCCGACCGACCTGAAGGAGCCGCGTTCGGTCATCTCCGGGGCCACCCCGGAAATGCGCGATTCGGAACACTTCTTCTTCGAGGTCGGCCACTTCGATGGCTTCCTGCGCGACTGGCTGGCCGGCGATGTCGCCCTGCCAGGCGTGAAGGCCAAGCTGGGCGAATGGCTCAATGCCGAAGGTGGCCTGCGCGCGTGGGACATCTCGCGCGATGCGCCGTATTTCGGCTTCGAGATTCCTGGCCAGCCGGGCAAGTACTTCTACGTCTGGCTGGACGCGCCGATCGGCTACCTGTCCAGCTTCCAGACCCTGTGCAGCAGGATCGGCGAAGACTTCGAGGCGCACCTGCGCGCCGGCACCAGCACCGAGCTGCACCACTTCCTCGGCAAGGACATCGTCAACTTCCACGGCCTGTTCTGGCCGGCGGTGCTGCATGGCACCGGCCACCGCGCGCCGACCCGCCTGCACGTCAACGGTTACCTGACCGTGGACGGTGCCAAGATGAGCAAGTCGCGCGGCACCTTCGTGATGGCGCGTACGTTCCTCGATGCCGGCCTGGAACCGGAAGCGCTGCGTTACTACTTCGCGGCCAAGTCCGGTGGTGGCGTCGACGATCTCGACCTGAACCTGGGTGACTTCATCGCGCGCGTCAATGCGGATCTGGTCGGCAAGTTCGTCAACCTCGCCAGCCGCTGCGCCGGTTTCATCAGCAAGCGCTTCGACGGCGTGCTGGCCGCGCAGCTGCCCGACGCAGCGCAGTACCAGCGCTTCGTCGATGGCCTGGCGCCGATCCGCGAAGCCTACGAGCGCAACGACCCGGCCGCCGCCATCCGTCTGACCATGACCCTGGCCGATGAAGCCAACCGCTACATCGATGATGTGAAGCCGTGGGTGATCGCCAAGCAGGACGGTGCCGATGCACAGCTGCAGGCCGTCTGCAGCCAGGGCCTGAACCTCTTCCGCGTGCTGGTCACTGCCCTGAAGCCGGTGCTGCCGGCCACCGCCGCGCAGGCCGAGGCCTTCCTGGCCGCACCGGTGAACGACTGGACCGAACTGGCGCAGCCGCTGCTGGGCCATCGCATCACCGACTACACCCCGCTGTTCACCCGTATCGACCCGAAGAAGATTGACGCCATGATCGACGCCTCCAAGGACACCCTGCAGACCACCGCCGCTGCAGCCCCCGCCGCCAAGAGCGAAGCTGCCAAGCCGGCCGCGCCGGTCGCCGCCAAAGCCGAAGCGAACAACGCCGATGCGCCGGCCACGATCGGCATCGACGACTTCGCCAAGCTCGATCTGCGCATCGGCAAGGTGCTGGTGTGCGAGTTCGTGGAAGGCTCGGACAAGCTGCTGCGTTTTGAACTGGATGCCGGCGAACTGGGCAAGCGCCAGATCTTCTCCGGCATCCGCGGCAGCTACGGCGAGCCGGAAGCGCTGGTCGGCCGCAGCGTGGTGTTCATCGCCAACCTGGCACCGCGCAAGATGCGCTTCGGCCTGAGCGAGGGCATGATCCTGTCGGCCGGTTTCGACGGCGGCGCACTGGCACTGCTGGACGCCGACAGCGGCGCACAGCCGGGCATGCCGGTCCGCTGATGCCCGCTGCGGGCGCGGCCCTGCAGCCGCGCCCGCCGGCACCGGTCAGCGGCAGCAACGCGATGGGAGGCAACGCAATGGAACTGGCGCTGTTCGACTTCGACCACACCGTAACCACCTGCGATACCTATGGCCGCTTCCTGCGCCGCGTCGCCACGGCCGAGCAGCTGGCACAGGCGTGGTGGAAGATCGGTCCATGGCTGGCCGCGTACAAGCTGAAGCTGATTTCGGCAGAACGCATCCGCGCACGCGTCACCCGCCTTGCCTTCAGCGAACGTCACAGCGACGACATCACCACGCTTGCCGCAGGGTTCTCGCGTGACGTGCTGCCCGAGGTGGTACGGCCGGAGATGCTGGAGCAGATCCGCTGGCACAAGGAACAGCAGCACACCGTGGTGATCGTGTCCGGTTCGCTGGACCTGTACCTGCGGCCGTGGTGCGAACAGTTGGGCCTGCAGTTGATCTGCAACCGGCTGGAAACCCAGGACGGCCGCCTGACCGGTCGCTATGCTGGCGGCGACTGCGGCCCACGCAAGGTCGAGCACATCCGCAGCCGGTTCGATCTGTCGCACTACGTGCGCATCCATGCCTACGGTGACAGTTCCGAAGACCGGCCGATGCTGGCGCTGGCCCACGAACGCTGGTTCCGTGGCAAACCCTTGAAGTAACCCCTACGCGCAGCCTTCGCCACGCATGAGCCTGATCCCGCCCCTGACCGAACGCCTGGACCGCGTGCTGCCGCAGACCCAATGCGGGCAGTGCGGTTACGACGGCTGCCGCCCCTATGCGCAGGCCATGGCGCGCGGCGAAGCGGGCGTGGACCGCTGCCCACCGGGTGGCGACGCAGGCGCACGGGCGTTGGCGCAGGTGCTGGGCGTGCCTGCGGTTGCGTTCGACCGCTCGCGCGGCGAGCACAAGGCGCCGCAGGTGGCATTGATCGTGGAAGCCGATTGCATCGGCTGCACCAAATGCATCCAGGCCTGCCCGGTGGATGCCATTGTCGGTGGCGCCAAGTACATGCACACCGTGATTGCCGATCTGTGCACCGGTTGCGAGCTGTGCATTCCTCCCTGCCCGGTGGACTGCATCGAGCTGGTGTTGGTGTAGGTTTTTTGCGACGCGGCGGCGTCGCGTTGCGCTGGGAGCAACGGCAACAGCCATCGGCTGGCTGGGCTTCATGGTCTGGGCTTCATGGTCTGGGCTGGTGGGCGGGGGCAAGCGGGACACGCCGTGAACCCATCCATGGGGGCTCGATGG
>NZ_JBRRDR010000012.1:0-97514 GCF_056759755.1 Stenotrophomonas sp. STEN046 | reverse complement strand
GGGGGGGGGGGGGCCCCCCCACCCCCCCCCCCCCGGCCCCAGACAGTTTCCGTGCGCGGCCAGCCCAGGGAGAAGAAAAAGAAGATCAAGAGCAACAGCAAGAGCAACAGCAAGAGCAAAAAGCAAAAGCGGCCGATGGGCCGCTTTTGCTTTTGCTCTTCTTTTTCTTTTGCGTGGGTGGACGCCGCAGAGATCTGTCCGAGGCTGGCGGGGTGGGGCCGGGTGGGGTATCCGCGCCATGGATGGCGCGGCTAAGCCTACAAGGACGTACTTGCGGCGTCCCCGCCTGGCCCCACCCCGCCGGCCCAACCGATGAACCGCATTCCGCGACCCACCCACGAGGGGCTGCGCCGTTCGCGGTAACACTACTTCGCCGGCGACAGCCACATGTCGATCGCCGCGCTGAACACTTCCGTGCCTGCGCGATCGCGCACGCTCACCTTCACCGGCAGCGCATAGCCCTCGGTGGCGGTCACGATCGGCTGCGCCGGCAGCGCCACCGCGTGCAGCGTGCCGCGTGCCTTGGCCAGGTACTGCACCTGCATGCCCTTGGGGATCCAGCGCATGCCCTTCGGCAACGACGCATCGACCATCAGCCCTGCAGTCAACTCGGCCAGGTTGCACATTGCGATCGCGTGCACCGTGCCGATGTGGTTGCGCACCTTGCGGCGGTCGGCCAGCGTGCCCTCGCAGCGGCCCTGTTCCAGCAGGGTGATGCGCGGCGCGATGCTGGCGAAGTAGGGCGCCTTGAAGCACACCGCGCGGGAGAACAGCCAGTTGCCGGCGGGCCAGCGCTGCAGGCGGCGGTAGAGCGAGAGCAGGGGCGTGGACATGGTGGGTGTTCCGGTCGGCAGATGAAACAACGGCGGGCCGAAGCCCGCCGTCGAAGGCAACGCATGTCGCGGGCGATCAGGCTGCCTGCGAATGCGGGTCCTTGTGCTGGCGGTCGTAGTAGCTGGCCGCGCGCAGTTCGTGGGTGTCGAAATCGTCCACGGTGATGGTGTCCAGGGTCAGCGTGCGCAGTTCTTCCAGCAGGCTGCGCTCGTCCTGGGTGATCACGCCTTCGGCCACGGCTTCGTCCAGCTGGCTGTTGAAGTCCAGCGCTTCGATGCCCTTGCTCTTCAGTGCCTTCAGGAACTTGCGCTCCACCGGCTCGGCCATGATCGCCTTGCTCAGGTAGCTGTTGATGCGGCCACCCGGGTTGTTCTCGCAGGGGGTCAGGAACACGCCGCTGGCAAGACGGTCACGCGCTTCGTTCGGGGCCATCAGCAGGGCGGCCACGCGGCGGCTCAGGCGGTCGCCCGGGGCCTCGGCACGGCGGCCCAGCGGGAAGATCAGCGCCCACATCAGCCAACCGATCGGGCGGATCGGGAAGTTGCGCAGCGCGGCCGACAGCGACTCTTCGATCTTGTGCACGCTGTCATGGAAGGCCCAGGCCAGCAGCGGCTGGTCGGCCTGCGGTGCGCCTTCGTCGTGGTAACGCTTGAGCATGGCACTGGTCATGTAGACATGGCTCAGCACATCGCCCAGGCGGCCGGACAGCGATTCCTTGAACTTCAGCTTGCCGCCGAGGGTCATCATCGAGATGTCGGCCATCAGTGCCAGGTTGGCCGAGTAGCGGTCCAGCTTGCGGAAGTAACGACGGGTGTAGGCGTCACCCGGAGCAGCGCCGAAGCGGGCACCGGTCAGGCCGAACCAGAACGAACGAACTGCATTGGAGATACCGTAGCGGATGTGGCCGAACAGGCTGCGGTCGAAGTCCTGCAGGCCGGCACGGGTGTCCGGATCCTGCGCGGCCTTCATTTCCTTCAGCACCCACGGGTGGCAGAGGATCGCACCCTGGCCGAAGATCAGCAGGCTGCGGGTCATGATGTTGGCGCCTTCCACGGTGATCGCGATCGGCGCGGCCTGCCAGCTGCGGCCTGCGAAGTTGCGCGGGCCGAGGATGATGCCCTTGCCGCCGATCACGTCCATCATGTCCGAGATCACTTCGCGGCTCATGTTGGTGCAGTGGTACTTGGCGATGGCCGACGGTACCGACGGCACGTCGCCGCGGTCCACCGCTGCCGCCGTGGCCTGCGACAGCGCGCTGATCTTGTAGGCCTTGCCGCCGATGCGGGCCAGCGCTTCTTCCACGCCCTCGAAGCGGCCGACCGACAGGCCGAACTGCTTGCGGATGCGAGCGTAGGCGCCGGTCACCGCTGCACCGGCCTTGGCACCGCCGCTGGCGGTGGAGGGCAGGGTGATCGAGCGGCCCACGGCCAGGCACTCGTTGAGCATGTTCCAGCCCTTGCCGGCCATGGCAGCGCCGCCAATCAACTGGGTCAACGGAATGAACACGTCCTTGCCGCGCACCGGACCGTTCTGGAAGGTCGAGTTCAGCGGGAAGTGGCGACGGCCGATTTCCACGCCGGCGGTGTCGCGCGGCAGCAGGCCCAGGGTGATGCCGATGTCGCGGGTTTCACCGATCAGGCCGTCCGGATCGTACATGCGGAAGGCCAGGCCGATCAGCGAGGCCACCGGTGCCAGGGTGATGTAACGCTTGTCGAAGGTCAGCTTGACGCCGAGCACCTGCTCGCCGTTCCACTCGCCCTTGCAGACGATGCCGTAGTCGGGAATCGAGGTGGCGTCGGAGCCGGCGAACGGGCCGGTCAGGCCGAAGCAGGGCACTTCACGGCCATCGGCCAGGCGCGGCAGGTACTGGTCCTTCTGCTCCTGGGTGCCGTAATGCACCAGCAGTTCGCCCGGGCCCAGCGAGTTCGGCACGCCGACGGTGGAGCTGACCACCGAAGATACCGAGGCCAGCTTCTGGATCACCTTGTGGTGGGCCAGCGCGGAGAAGCCGAGACCGCCGTATTCCTTCGGAATGATCATGCCGAAGAACTTGTTCTTCTTGATGAAGGCCCACAGTTCCGGCGGCAGGTCGGCATGGACGTGGGTGATTTCCCAGTCGTTGACCATCGTGCACAGCTGCTCGACCGGTCCATCCAGGAAGGCCTGTTCTTCAGCGGTGAGCTGCGGCTTGGGGTAGTTCAGCAGGATGTTCCAGTCCGGATCACCGGTGAACAGCTCGCCTTCGAAGCCGACCGAACCGGTTTCCAAGGCGATGCGCTCGGTCTGCGACAGCGGCGGCAGCACCTTGCGGAACACCTTCATCATCGGGCCGGTCAGCAGCGGCTTGCGGATGAACGGCAGCAGCAGCGGCACGGCGATCACGGCCAGCACGGCGGCGGCAACGATTGTGGCGGTCTGGTTGATGTAGGGCACGAACCAGCAGGCGGCCAGCAGGGCCACGCTGATCAGCGTCCAGGTAATCAGCCGCATGCGGTGGTAGGCGACGAACGCGCCTGCCAGCAGCAGGGCGAGGAAGGGAATGACGAGGCTCATGAGCGTGCTCCGGTGACGTGCTCGTTTATGGCGGACGAAGCTGCAGCATCCGCTGCGGGCAACACGTCCAGATAGTCCAACACAGTAGCGGTAAAGGCGTCGTTGTCATCACCGGCGACCATGTGCGTGGCCTGCGGCAACTGTACGTGGCGCGCGTGCGGCGCCAATGCCAGGAATTCGGCCACCGTCTGTGGGGTGACCAGGTCGCTGCGGCCGCCGCTGACCAGCAGCAGGGGGCACTTCACCTGGCGCGCGGCCTCGGCCAGTGCACCCTGGTGCTGCTCGCTGTCGCGGGCCAGCTCGGCCACCAGGCGCGGGTCCCAGTGCCAGCGCCAGCGGCCATGACCGTCCTCGCGCAGCAGGGCGCGCAGCGAATCCTCGGATTTGCGCGGGCGGTGCGGCATGTAGGCTGAGATCACGTCGGCGGCCTGCGAAAGCGAAGCGAAGCCATCGGGATGGGCGGTCATGAAGGCGAGGATGCGTTCGACACCGGCGGTGTCCCAGCGCGGGGTGATGTCCACCAGCACCATGGCCGAGAACAGGCCCGGCCAGCGTGACTCGGCGAGCAGGCCGAACAGGCCGCCCATCGAGGCGGCGACCAGTACCGGCGGGCGCGGCTGTTCGCCGGCCAGCACGATCAGGTCATCGGCGAACTGTTCACCGTGATAGGGCAGATCGGCAGCATTCCAGTCCGAATCACCATGGCCACGGGCGTCGTAGGCCAGGGTCTGCAGCCCGGCGGCCGACAGTGCCTTGGCGGTGGTGGTCCAGGCATGTCGGGTCTGGCCAAAGCCGTGTGCGAACAGTACGCGCCCACGTCGGCCAGCATTGCTGGCCGTTGCGACCAGCGAGGCGCCGTGGGCGGCCTCCAGACGCAGGTCATGGAATGCAGCGGGAGTAGGGGACATAACCATACTTTCTAGTATGGATCGCTTGGGGCGGATGTCAATACTGCACGGTATGGTGCGGCGCAGAATCGCTTCTGGCCCAGCTGCCGACGGTTTCAGCCGTAAGCGCGTACTGCAACGAACCCCGGCGTATGGTTAAATCAGCAGATGAATCAACCTGACGCTTCCGCCGGCGAACCGCGTGCCGGCCGCAACAGCCGCCTGAGTGCCGAAGACTGGGCCCAGGCGGCCCTCGATCTGATTGCCGAGCAAGGTGTGAGTGCCGTCGCGGTGGAGCCGCTGGCGCGCCGCCTTGGCGTGACCAAGGGCAGTTTCTACTGGCATTTCCCCTCGCGTGACGCGCTGCTGCAGGCCGCGCTGGAGCGCTGGGAACTGTTCGAACAGGAACAGGTGTTCGGCAGCCTGGAAGACGTGCCCGACCCGCGCGTGCGCCTGCGTCAGCTGTTCCAGATGGTGGCGCACGAGGTGCAGCCGCACATCATCTACAGCGAACTGTTGAAGGCCCTCGACCACCCGATGGTGCGCCCGGTGATCGACCGCGTGTCGCAGCGTCGGCTGGATTACCTGATCGCCTCGTTCCGCCAGGCGGGCCTGAGCTCGACCGATGCACGCCATCGCGCGCGCCTGGCCTACGCGGCCTATGTGGGCTTCCTGCAGTTGTCGCTGCAGCTGCAGCAGCCCAAGCAGGCGCGCGAGGATTTCGAGGCGTATGTCGAACACCTGATCGACACGCTGATTCCAAACGGCTGAGGTTTGCTGCTTCGCTGGATATGAGAAAGGCCGCGGCACTGCCGCGGCCTTTTTCGTTGGCGATTCCACGCTGTGGAACGCACAAAAAACAACGGCCCCTTGCGGGGCCGTTGCTGCATCAGACGATCAGTAAATCGATCAGAACTTCTGCTTGTACTGCATGTACATGTAGCGGCCCGGCAGGTCGTACTGCGGGTCGAACATGTTGTACGAGGTCGAGTACGAGACCGGCGGCTGCTTGTCCCATGCGTTGTTCAGGCCGAGCATGATCGTGCCCTTCCACGGGGTGTTGTAGCGCACCTGGATGTCGTGGTACGTGGTGGCACCCATGTGGTTCTTGCCGTTCTGACCATCGGAGCAGTAGCCCACCAGGTCGGCGTCACGCACCGGATCGAACGGGCAGTCTTCGGTCATGCCGGACTTGTAGCGCAGGCCGTAGTTGACACCGAAGTCGCCGTAGGTCCAATCGACGTACAGGTTGGAACGGATACGCCAGTACGGATCCTGGTCGAGGTAGCGACCAGCACGGCCATCGACCGGGGCATCATCGGTGGACTTGGTGTCCCACGTAGCCAGATAGGTGCTGTCCCAGCTGATGGTGAACTGGCCGAACGAGGTTTCCGGCAGACGGTACATGAAGCCCAGGTCCCAACCTTCCACCTTGTACGACGACAGGTTCTGCAGCGGCATGTCGACGTTGGTGATGGTGTAGCGCTGGGTGGCGGTGCCGTAGGTCGGATCACGCGTGATCAGACCGCAGTAGGCGGCCTGTTCCTGCGGCGAGCCACCGTAGCAGCGGTCCATGATGTCCTGGATGGCCGGGCGGGTGATCGCGTCTTCGATCTCGATCTGCCACCAGTCCAGGGTGACGTTCAGGCCGCTGACGAAGCTCGGGCTCCACACCAGGCCCAGCGTCTTGCTGGTCGAGGTTTCCGGCTTGAGGTTCGGGTTCGACTTCCAGGTGAACGCTTCCGGCGTCTGCTTGTTGGCACCGCTGCCGGCGCCCGGCTGCTGGAAGTTGGCCGGAACGCCTTCGGCGGCGCATTGCGCAGCAACCGCACCGTTGCGACGACCGCTCGAAGCCGAGCAGGGATCTGCGTAGGTTTCGAACGAATCGGTGTCGCCGCGGTACAGGTTGTTGATGCTCGGTGCGCGGAAGCCTTCGGAGTAGTTACCACGCACCATCAGGTCATCGATCGGCTTCCAGCGGAAACCGAACTTGTTGTTGGTGGTGTTGCCGAAGTTGCTGTACTTCGAGTAGCGCGAGGCCACGCTGAAGTCGAGCAGCTTGGCGCCGGGCAGATCAGCCAACACCGGAATCGACAGTTCGACGAAGAACTCGTCCAGATCGTAGGCGCCCTTGGTCGGAGCAGCGCCATTGCCGGTGCTCAGGCCCGCAGCGATGAAGGCGTCCGGATCGAACTGGCCGCTTTCCTTGCGGTACTCGTAGCCGGCCGCGAAGGCCAGCGCACCGGCCGGCAGCTGCACGATCTCACCGGACAGGTTGGCGTAGTAACCACGCGAGACCAGGCTGGCCGAGTCATGGGCGGTGAACGAAGCGTAGTCCAGCGCTGCCTGCGAGATCGAGCCGAGGCCACCCAGCGGGTTCATCGGCACGCAGCCCGGAATGACGTCACCGCCGGCCGAGGTCAAGCAGACCGCCTGGCCGTCACGGATGGCCGACGGACCGTAGGCTTCACCCAGGCGCTGCACGTTGAACAGGCCGTAGGTCAGGTCGTTCTGGTCGGTCTTGTCGTAGCGGTAGCCGACGTCCCAGTCGAAGTTGCGGTCAGCAAATTCGAAGAAGCCTTCGAAGCCGCCGTAGAAGTGCCAGTTCTTGACGTTCTGGTTGAACGAACGGCCACCGGTTTCATTGAAGCGACGGTTGACGCCGCTCAGCTCTTCACCGTACGGGTTGTAGATGCTGTCCGCGCTCAGGTCCATGCCGGTAACCGGCATCGCCGCCAGCAGCTGCTCGGACTTGCGCTCGTTGTACATCGCCTCGGTACGGAAGGTGATGTTGTCGGTGACGTTGTACGAACCGGTGGCGAATAGCGAGGTACGTTCCTGCGGGGTCAGCAGGTAATTGTCCGGCGCGGTGTTGTAGCCATGCACGTTGCCATCGAACAAGGTTTCCACACCGTTGACGATGACGTAGCGCTCGTCGTTGCGGATGTAGGAGCCCGGAATGCCGGTGCCGCTCTGGCCGCTGAAGAACGGCGGACCGCCGGCAGAGATCTTGCGATCACCCGCCATCACGCTGCCTTCCTTCACATACGACGCACCCAGCACCAGCGATGCGCGATCGGTCGTGGTACCGATGCTGAAGTCGTACGCTTCGCGCTCGCCGTCGCCATCGCTGTACTGGCCCTTGTAGACGTTCGCTTCGGCGCCGTCGAAGTTCTGCTTGGTGATGATGTTCACCACGCCGGCGATGGCATCCGAACCATAGATGGTCGAAGCGCCGTCCTTCAGGACGTCGATGCGCTCGATCATCGCGGTCGGGATGGTGTTCAGGTCGACGCTGCCGTCCAGGCCGGTGGTCCAGCGACGGCCGTTGACCAGCACCAGGGTGCGCTCGGCACCGAGGTTGCGCAGGCTGACGCCGGCCGAACCGTCACCACCGTTGTTGAAGGTACGGTTCAGCGCGGCGCCGTTGGCCGAGATGCGCTGCAGGATGTCGGCGACCGAGGTCACGCCCTGCTTTTCGATGTCGGCGCGGGTCAGGCTCAGCACCGGCTGCGAGGTTTCGATGTCGGTGCTCTTGATGCGCGAACCGGTCACCGAGATGCGATCCAGGTTGGTCGCTTCCTGCGCCTGGGCTGTTACGGATGTCGCCGCACCGGCGATCAGCGCGACGACGACAGCGTCACGCAGCTTGTTGGACTGGAAATTCATTGGCTCTCTCTCTCCAAGAAATCTTGGCTGGGGTAGTGCCTGCGCGGCGGGGCCAAAAAATAAGGCTCCAAAATCGCGAGGCTGAATCGATAGTAACGGCCCTCTGCCAAAAATTAAAGCTGTGTTAATTCACGCTGTGCTTACAGATGAATGCGCATTGATTTGTTTTATTTCAATGAGTTATCCAGATGATGGTAGGCGCGTGACGCCTCTGAACGTCGTTCAGGATGCAAAAAAGTTTCAGTTGATCAATGTCGTGATGTATCTGTATGTAACAGATGAGTGCTTTTCGCACTTGACAGATGCGTGCAGAAACAATTCGGGCGCCACAAGGGCGCCCGCTGTTGAACTCTGCAAAGGTATCCGGCGGATGAGCGCTTACAGATCCTGCTCGTAGCGCACGTACGGCACGGTGCCGTCGTCATTGCTTTCATTGCGCGGGGAGAACGGATTCTTGCCGCGGCTGATGACGTTCTCGGCGCCGACGGTCAGCTGGCCGGACCACGGGGTGCGCCAGGTCAGGCCGATGCCCAGGCCCTCCCACTTGCCGGGCTTGCCCGGGACATCGACCACGCGGCCGATGATGCTGCCGCTGAAATTACCGTAGCCGGCGCCCAGGCTCAGGCTCTTGCTGTCCCAGCGGTCGACGATGGCCGGCGAGGCATCGGCCAGCGGTACCAGGCGGGCCTTGGCGTAGGTGCCGGCGATGGAAACGAAGCCCTCGCGCCCGATGTTCTTCTGCGCGAACACTGTCAGGTCGTTCTGTTCGGCACGCAGCGAAGGTGTCTTGTTCGGTGTTGCCAGCCAGGCCGGCAGGGTTTCGCGGCCGGTGCCGGCGGTGATGCCCAGGCGGCCTGTGCCACGGTTGAGCGCGGCGGTGCCGGTCAGGCGCCGGTTGGAGCCCATGGCATCTTCGTCATCGCCCAGGCTGGCCAGCATGCAATGGCTGGCCAGCCCGCTGATGCTGGAGCCGCTGCTGCTGTTGCAGAGCAGGCCCAGCGAGTCGCCGGAGGACAGACCGAAGGCGGCATCAAGCGAGTTGCGGCCGAAGTGCCAGCGCGCCCCCACGGCCTGTTCGCCGGTCGGTTCCAGATACAGCAGGGCTTCGACCTTGCCACTGCCCTTGTTCCAGACCGGGATGACGGTGCGGGTGTCCTTGCTCTGCGCATGCGCGCCCGTCATCGCGCCAAGGGCGATCAGGAGGGCCAGCGGTAGACGCAGGAAGGTACGCATCGGACCAGTTCAGACAGGGACGGGCAGTGAAAGTTCCCGCTGGGGCGGGAACTCGATCCTAGGGTGTTTATGAATTCTTAACAAGCCTTGTTCCTCCCCAGATACAAGACCCGCTCGGTTTTACTGAAGACGTTCAGGCGCCGGTACAGCCCCCTCGGCACCGTGGAACAGTATGCCGAACTCCGTCAACGGGAAGTGATACTCCTGTCCGCAGAATTCGCATCGCACGTCCACTGCGCCGGTGTCTTCAGCGGCGGCGCGGGCTTCTTCCTCGCCCAGCGAACAGAGCATCGAGGCCACCCGCTCACGGGAGCAGGAGCAGGCAAAGGACAGGGCCTTGTCACCCACCAGCTCGGCCTTTTCCTCGTGGAACAACCGATGCAGCAGCTCTTCTGCCTGGGTGCCCAGCAGTTCGGCCTTGCCCAGGGTGTCAAACAGCGCACTGGCACGCGCCCAGCCGTCGTCGTCGCCTTCGTCGCCCGGCAGCTTCTGCAGCAGCAGGCCGGCGGCGCCGTCACGGTCGGCGGCCAGCAGCAGCCGTGTCGGCAGCTGTTCGGACTGCCGGAAGTAATCCTCGAAGGCCTCGTCCAGTTCCGGCGCGGTCAGCGCCACCAGGCTCTGGTAGCGCTGCGGTTCGCGCGGATCCAGGCCAGGGTTCTCGATGGTGATCGCCAGCAGGCTGTCCGGCCCCAGTTCGGTCAGGTCGCGCGGGGCGTCACCGCCCTCGGCCAGCTGCACGATGCCGCGCAGGGTGCCAGCGGCGGTGCATTCGGCGAACAGGGTGCGCAGCGCGGTGGTGCTGCGCAGCTGGATGGACAGGCGGCCGTCCACCTTGGTGTGCCCGGTGAACAGCGCCGAGGCCACGCAGGCCTCGCCGAGCAGTTCGGTGGCACTGTGCGGATACTCGCCGTGGGACTGGATGTCCTGCCAGGTGGCCTGCAGGCGCACGTGGACACCGCGCACGCCGGCGTCGGGAAGCAGGAAACGGATCAGGGAATCGGATTGGGCGGTCATCGGCTCACATCGCGCGGAAACAGGGACGGTTGCCGGATAATGCGCCGACAACCAAGCATAAGAAGGATGCACCAGTAATGGGGGCAGGGGGAGAGCAGTACAAGGTGGACGCCGATGCAGCCGCGCCGGTGCGTCGTCGCTGGCACTGGAAGCGGTTGCTGTGGCTGCCGGTGCTGTTTGTGGCCTTCAGCTGCCTGCAGGTGCTGGTGCTGCGTTTCATCGACCCGCCGCTGTCCACGGTGATGGTCTGGCGCTATGCCGAGGCACTGGGGGAGGGTGACTGGTCCTACCGGCTGCACTACCAGTGGCGTGACCTGGACCAGATGGCGCCGAGCCTGCCCATCTCGCTGGTGGCTGCCGAGGACCAGCGTTTCCCTGATCACAGCGGCTTCGACCTGCAGGCCATTGAAAAAGCGCGTGATCACAACGCCAAGGGCGGGCGCCTGCGCGGGGCCAGCACGATCAGCCAGCAGGTGGCCAAGAACCTGTTCCTGTGGCAGGGCCGCAGCTGGATCCGCAAGGGCCTGGAGGTCTGGTACACGGTGTTGATCGAGGCCTTCTGGCCGAAGCAGCGGATCCTGGAGATGTACGCCAATATCGCCGAGTTCGGCGATGGGGTGTACGGCGCGCAGGCGGCGGCGCAGACGTTCTGGGGCAAGGATGCTGCCCGGCTGAGTCCTGCAGAGAGCGCGCGGCTGGCCGCGGTGCTGCCGGCGCCGCGGCGCTACAACGCGGCCAAGCCGGGGCCGTACGTGCAGCGGCGTGCGGCCTGGATCCAGCGGCAGGCCCGGCAGCTGGGTGGTGCGGGGTATCTGGCCGAGGACTGAGGGCATTGCATGGCGTTGGCGGTGCATCCTGATTTCATGCGCAGCGCGGATGCTTCGAACACGGGACGGGCCGGCTGCTGGCCCTGCAACGACGTACAATCCCGCGATGACCCGCGAACGCCTTACTTTCGTCATCGCTGCGCACAACGAAGAACTGGCGCTGCCACAACTGCATCCGCGGTTGTGCGCGGTGCTGGATGGCCTGGCCGACATCGATGGACACATCCTGTATGTCGACGATGGCAGCAATGATTCGACCTGGGCCTTGATCGCAGCACTGGCCCAGCAGGACGCGCGGGTATCGGCGCTGAAGCTGTCGCGCAACTTCGGCAAGGAAGCCGCGCTGACGGCGGGCCTGGACCAGGTGCGCGAAGGTGCGGCGATGATTCTTGATGCCGATGGCCAGGATCCGCCGGAACTGGTGCCGCAGTTCGTGCAGCGCTGGCGCGAGGGCTATGACAACGTCTACGGCACCCGGCTGGTGCGTGACGGCGAGAGCTGGAGCAAGCGCGCCACTGCGGCCATGTTCTACCGGGTGATCGGCCGCCTGTCGCGGACCCCGATCCCCGCCGATACCGGCGACTTCCGGTTACTGTCGCCGCGTGCACTGAGCGCGCTGCGCGAGATGCGCGAGCGCCACCGCTTCATGAAGGGGCTCTTCAGCTGGGTGGGCTTCCGCCGAGTGGCGGTGCCGTATCACCGGCATGCCCGTCTGGCCGGCACCAGCAAGTTCAGTCTGTGGCGGCTGTGGAACTTCGCGCTGGAAGGCATTACCGGTTTTTCCACGGTCCCGCTGCGCGCGGCCACCTACATGGGCCTGGCCACCGCCGGGGTGGCCTTCGTGTTTGCCATCTGGGTGATCGCCAAGGCCGCGATCTACGGCGACCGGGTGGCCGGTTGGCCGACCATGATGGCGGTGATCCTGTTCCTGGGCGGGGTCCAGCTGATGGCGCTGGGCCTGATTGGCGAATACCTGGGACGGCTGTACGAGGAGTCCAAGCAGCGGCCGTTGTACCTGGTTGACGCCTGGTTGGCGCCTTCCGTGGCAGACTCGGGGCTGCAACCCACCCTGGGAGGGCAGGCAGATGACGTCGGTACGGCAACTGTTGGACGGCAAGTCCCCTGAAGTACATGCGGTCGCGCCCGGCGCGGCGGTGATCGATGCAATCCGCCTGATGGCCGAGAAGGGCATCGGTGCGGTGCTGGTGATGGAAGGGCCGCGACTGGTCGGCATCCTTTCCGAGCGCGACTATGCACGCAAGATCGTGCTGCATGATCGTTCGTCCCGCGATACGGCGGTGTCGGAGATCATGACCGGAAAAGTAGTGACGGTATCGCCAGGCGAGCAGGTGGAACATTGCCTGCAACTGGTGACCGATTACCGCATCCGCCATCTGCCGGTGGTTGAGAGCGGGCAGGTACTGGGCGTGATTTCGATTGGCGACCTGGTGAAGGCGGTGATCGATGCGCAGCGGCGTGAGCTGGATCAGCTGCAGCAGTACATCGTGGCGGGGTGATTTTTTGCGCTGGCGGGCCTGCGGCCCGCCGGCCCGCCTTTTTCAAGCAACTGCAACTGCAAATGCCAAAGCAGCGCCTTGCTGATGTGCGGGAGGCGCAGGCCATGCCCTCCACCTCTCGACGCATCTCGAGAATGCGGTGACCTTCAGTTCGGTATCTGCCTTGGTAGATGCCAACCTTGGTTGGCGCTACTTCGCGTAGTGCCCACCGCAGTTGGCATCCTTGCCCGGGCCCAGTTCAATGGTGGCCAGCAGCGCCGCCGGTGGGGCAATGCTGCCCAGTGTCAGCGCTACCGCCCCGCGGATGCCCAGCGCCTTGAAGTCCGGGCGGAAGCTTGGATCCTTGAAGGTGCCGCCGATGCGCAGCGGCGAGCGCAGCACCAGGATGCTCTTGTCCTTGGGGCGCGGTTTCAACAGCAGGTCCAGGGTTTCATCGCGCAGGCTGACCTGACCCTCGCCGATGATGATCGTGTCGGTGGTGTCCACCGCCAGCGATTGGCTGTTCATCAGGCCATCGCGCACGCTGAAATCAGCGAAGGCGCAGCGCAGGGGAATCTGCTTGTCGCCGGTGAACAGGAATTTCAGCGACTCGGTGATGTCCAGCCCGGCCAGTTCCATCACCAGGTTGCCCACATGGCCGCGGCCCATGCCCAACGCCACCTTGCCGCTGCTGCTGCCCAGCATCGCGGCGATCGAATTGCCGTTGCCGGTCAGGTCGATGTCGCCGCTGATCCCGCCTTTGGCCTGTTCGGCCAGCTTCGCATCGGGCATCAGCTGGCCCAGCTGGACACCGCGCACGCTGGCCTTCAGTGCGGTGGCGATCTGTGGGCGGCGCGCGTCCATGCGGATCGTGCTGCGGATATCGCCACCGGCCACGCCGAAGTTGAGCGGGTCCAGGCGCAGCACGCCGTCGTCCAGCAGCAGGTGTGCGTCCATGTCGTCCAGCGGCAGCGAAGGTGCGTTGATGCGCCGGGCTTTCCATCGCACGTCGGCATCCATGGCGCGCAGCTTGCCCAGGTTGTACGGGGTTGCCGGCAGCAGCTTCGGACTGGCAGCCAACCGCGCAGCCTGCGCTTTCTGTTCGGCATTGGCGGTCTCGTTGCCACCGGTCTTGGGCGGCGCACCGACGAAACCGGCAAGGTCATCGAAGTCCAGTCGCTGCGATTGCAGTGTGGCGGTCAGGCGAGGGCGCGCGCCACCGACGTCGAACTGCAGGTTGCCGCCCAGGTCACTGTCACCGACCTTCCCGGTGAATGCCTGGTAGCGCCAGGTCTGATGGTCGCGCTGCAGGCGACCGTTCAACGCGTAGGGCGGGGAGGGAGGAATGGCGATGCCGAGCAGCGGATACAGGTCGGCCAGATCCTTGCCGCTGAGTGCGAACTGCAGATCGAACACCTGCAGCTGGAACGGATTGGTGAGCGTGCCGCTGGCCACGGCATGGGTGGCGCCGGCGCGGCCGTCCAGATGGATGCGGAACGGATGGTCGCTGTCGGTCAGCTCCAGCGGCGATTCGGTGCCGCCATTGAGAGTGAAGGGGTTGCCCTGCCAACGTCCTTTGCCGGCCACCAGCAGCGGCGGTGCGGCATCGGCCTGTTTCGGCTCGCCACTGCGCACCGCCATGCGGATGTCGGTGCGCCCGAGTGCATCGAGGAACTGCAGGCGGCCGTCATCGATGCGCAGGCGCTTCAGCTGCGGCGACGGCCCGCCGCGGCTGTCGCCGAGAAAATCCCAGTTGCCCGGCTCGCCCTTGCGCGGCGCGGTTTCCAGCAGCACATCCGGGCGGGTCAGGCGGACTTCGGGCAGCTGCACGTCACCGCGCAGCAGCGGCCATACCCGCACGTCGATCTCGACCCGGTCGGCGCTGGCCATATCGGCCTGCCTGGCCCAGCTTGCGTTGGCGAAGCGGATCGTATCGGCGCGGACGGTGCTGGTACGGCCGAGGTCCACGTCCAGGTTGCCGATCTGCAGGGTGCGGCCGGTGCGGGCGTGAACTGCACGCTCCAGCGGGCCCTTGAACCAGTTCCAGTCCCACAGCGCGATCAGCACCAGCAGCGCTGCCAGCAGCAGCAACAGGGCGGCCAGCCAGCGCTGGCCCCGGCGGCCGGGGCGGCGCAGGCGCCAGCGTCGGGCGCGCGGTGTGGCCAGTGGAGCGGTGTCATTCACATGGCGATGATGGCGCCGCCGCGGTGGACGGCGCGCGAAGCGCTCATGTGCGCGGCGTGCAGGCGAACGCGTGCCCGCGCGCTGTTACAGGACCTGCTTGGTCACTGCAACGAAGTGGCAGACGCTGCCGCCGATCACGAACAGATGCCAGATGGCGTGCGAGTAGGGAATCGATTCACGGTGGTAGAAGTAGGTGCCCAGCGTGTAGGACAGGCCGCCGCCAAACAGCCAGGCCAGCGTGGGGCCGTCGATCGAGGCCCACATCGGCTTGATCGCCACCACCACCAGCCAGCCCATGGCGATGTAGATCGCCGTGGACAGTGCCTTGAAGCGTCCGGTGTAGAACAGCTTGAACACCACACCGCCGAGTGCCAGGGCCCAGATCGCGGTGAACATGGCCCAGCCCCACGGACCACGCAGGCCGATCAGGGTGAACGGGGTGTAGGTGCCGGCGATCAGGATATAGATCGCGCAATGGTCGAAGACCTTCAGCCGTCCCTTGGCCAGCGGGTGCTGGATGGCGTGGTACAGGGTGGAAGCGGTGTACAGCAGCAACAGCGCGACGCCGAACACGATGGCGCTGGCCAGCTGCCAGCCATCGCCGTAGATGGCGGCCAGGGTGATCAGGACCGCGCTGGCGGCGAGGGCGGATACTGCGCCGAGGCCGTGGGTCAGGGCGCTGGCGATTTCTTCACGGATCGAAGCAACGGAAGTCGTGGACATGGCGTAGGCATCGTTCGCAGGGAGGGGGACCTGCACCCCCCTATCATCGCCGCGATGGCGGGCGCGTGCACCCCCGCCACCGTATGGTCGGGCAGATCCACGCCATGCGTAAAGAACAACCCGGTAGAGCCACGCCATGCGTGGATGAACAACCCCGTAGATCCACGCCATGCGTGGATGAACGGAAGGTTCAGTTCCCCGTAACCGTATGCGCCGCTTCGCGGGTGGCCGAGAAGCGCACGTCCGGTGCACGTTCCTGCGCCAGCTGCAGGTTGACCCGCGTCGGCGCCAGGTAGACCAGGTGGCCGGCCGCATCCAGCGCAAGGTTCAGCGCGTTCTTCTCGCGGAACTCCTCCAGCTTCTTCTCGTTGCTGCAATGGACCCAGCGCGCGGTGGTCACGCTGACCTGCTCGAAGGTGGCTTCCACGCCGTATTCGTCCTTCAGGCGATAGGCGGCCACGTCGAACTGCAGCACGCCGACGGCGCCCAGGATGAGGTCGTTGCTGGTCAGCGGCCGGAAGAACTGGGTGGCGCCTTCTTCGGACAACTGCGCCAGGCCCTTCTGCAGCTGCTTGAGCTTGAGCGGATCGCGCAGGCGCGCGCGGCGGAACAGTTCCGGGGCGAAGTTCGGGATACCGGTGAAGGTGATCGCTTCGCCTTCGGTGAAGGTGTCACCGATGGAAATGGTGCCGTGGTTGTGGATGCCGATCACATCGCCGGGCCACGCTTCGGCGGCGATTTCACGGTCACTGGCCATGAAGGTCAGTGCGTTGGCCAGCTTCATGTCCTTGCCGGTGCGTACGTGCAGGGTCTTCATGCCGGCACTGAAACGGCCCGAGCAGACACGCATGAAGGCCACGCGGTCACGGTGCTGCGGGTCCATGTTGGCCTGGATCTTGAACACGAAGCCGGTCAGCTTCGGCTCCTGCGGGGCGACATCGCGGCCGGTGGTGGAGCGCGCCTGCGGCGACGGCGCGTGCTCGACGAAGAAGTCCAGCAGCGGCTGCACACCGAAGTTGTTCACGCCCGAACCGAAGAACACCGGCGTCTGCCTGCCGGCCCGATAGGCGTCCAGGTCGAACGGGTGGCTGGCGCCCTGCACCAGTTCCAGTTCGTCGCGCAGATCGGCCAGCATCCGCTCACCGATCTTCTCCACCAGGCCCGGCGAATCGATCGACGGGAAGATGGTCGAATCCTGGCGGGTGAAGTTGCGGCCCTGCTCGTACAGGTGCACTTCGCCGGTGATCAGGTGGACCACGCCCTTCAGGCGCTGGCCCATGCCGATGGGCCAGGTGACCGGCGCGCACTGGATGCCCAGCACGCTTTCAACCTCGTCCAGCAGGTCGATCGGTTCCTTGCCCTCGCGGTCGAGCTTGTTGATGAAGGTCATGATCGGGGTGTCGCGCAGGCGGCACACTTCCATCAGCTTGATGGTGCGCTCTTCCACGCCCTTGGCCACGTCGATCACCATCAGCGCCGAGTCCACCGCGGTCAGCACGCGATAGGTGTCCTCGCCGAAATCGGCGTGGCCGGGGGTGTCGAGCAGGTTGATGATCTTGCCTTCGTACGGGAACTGCATCACCGAGGAGGTCACGGAAATGCCGCGCTCCTTCTCCAGCGCCATCCAGTCGGAAGTGGCGTGACGGGCTGCCTTGCGGCCCTTCACCGAGCCGGCCATCTGGATCGCGCCGCCGAACAGCAGCAGCTTTTCGGTCAGCGTGGTCTTGCCGGCGTCAGGGTGGGAAATGATGGCGAACGTGCGGCGACGCGACGCTTCGGTGGCGACTTCGGACATGGCAGTGGCGCCCGCACGGGGCGCTTTTCAAAGAGATAAGTGCCCGATTATACCGGCCTGCCGCCGCCGGCGGGTCAGCGCCCTGCGCTGGCCTCTCCGGCGCCTTCACGAGCGAAGCGCAGTTCGCCCTGCGGGGCGAGGATGCGGACCGGCACCGAACGCAGGCCCATGCCGCGATTGAGCTGCACCACGAAGTGCAGGTGGGGGGCGGTGCTGTAGCCGCTGTTGCCTGACAGGCCGAGCGGCTGCCCTGCCTGCACGGCCTGGCCCGGCCGCACCCGCATGCCGCCGGCCTGCAGGTGGGCATACATCGCCATGCTGCCGTCGCTGTGCAGGATACGAACGAAGTTGGCGCGGCCTGCATCACGTTCACGGTCCAGTCCATTGCCCTGGAAGCCGTCCTGGACCTGCATCACCGTCCCTTCGCGCGCCGCCAGGACGCGTGTGGCTTCAGGCAGGGCGAAGTCGATGGCGTCGCGGTTTTCCTCGTCGTCGTGGCTGAACCGGCCCTGCGGCGCTTGGTCCACGCGCAACTGGGTGGCTTCGAAGGGCAGGCGATAGGCGACATCCTCGGCGCGGCCGGCCGGGTTGCCGGGCACCGATTGCAGGCGCAGCTCCAGCGTTTTCCCGTTGGCAGGCGAGGGCAGGTGGCCCACCACCAGGCTGCCGGTTGCCTGTACCAGTGACTGCAGCGGGAGTCCGTCCACCTGCGCCCCGGGCGCGGCGCGCAGCTCGATCTGGACCGGGCCGGACAAGGGGTTGTCGATCCGGGCCTGCCATTGGTCGCCCATCTGCTGCAGCCGCAGCTGGATCTGTGGTGCAGGTGTCTGGCTGCGCGCCGGATCGCTGGCCGGTGTGCGTTCGGTCAGCCCCCAGCCCTGGCGCCAGTCGGCGGCGTTGACCGTCGGGCATGCCATGACGGGCAACAGCAGGCACAGCAGGCGCAGGCGCGACATCGGCAACTCCGGGGCAATGGACCGCCGCGACTGTACGCAAGCGGCCGGCAGGCGGATAGTGTCGGCCTCCGTTGTTTCATTCATCTCTTTATCCGCATGAAGGGATTGACATGATCGAAAAGGGCTGGCATCGTGGCTCCACCATCGAGACCGGCAGAGGGACAGGCCCTTTGAAGCCGGGGCAGCCCGCAGGCGCGAAAGCGTCTGCGTAGGTGCCAAATCCTGCGGGGACCGTGGCGTCCACCGAAAGATGGTTCGAACCTGCACCCCACGTGCATTTCGAACGCGAGCCCCGCGAAGGCTCGATGGCCGATTTCCCTACCGGAACCCGCCATGAGCTTCGCTGCCAGCACCGTGCTTCGCCCCGAACCCTTTGTCCCCGTCAGCGTGCCGGTCGACGACCGCGTGCACGCCGAGCGCGGCGAGTTCGCCGCCGTGCTGTCGATGCGACATGCCGGTCCGTGCCCGGTGCGCCTGCGCTACGAATGGGTGGGGCCGGCCAATGCGCCGGTGGTGGTGCTTGCCGGCGGCATCTCCGCCCATCGCCACGTTGCCTCCAATGCGCAGTTCGCCGAAAAGGGCTGGGCTGAAGACCTGGTTGGCAGCGGCCGCACGCTTGATCCGCAGCAGCTGCGCGTGCTCGCCTTCGACTTCATCGGTGCCGATGGCGCACTGGATGTGCCGATCGATACCGCTGACCAGGCCGATGCGCTGGCGCTGCTGCTGGATCATCTTGGCATCCGCACGCTCAGGGCCTTCGTCGGCTATTCCTATGGCGCGCTGGTCGGCCAGCAGTTCGCGATCCGCCACCGTGCCCGCGTGCGCCAGCTGGTATTGGCCAGCGGCGCGCATCGCCCGCACCCGTATGCCGCCGCCTGGCGTGCGCTGCAGCGCCGTGCGGTTGCGCTCGGCCAGCTGCAGTGCGGTGAAGATCACGGCCTGGCGCTGGCGCGGCAGTTTGCGATGCTCAGCTATCGCACGCCGGAAGAATTCGGCGAGCGCTTCGACGCCGCGCCGGAAGTCATCAACGGTCGTGTGCGCGTGGCCGCCGAGGACTATCTCGACGCCGCCGGTGCGCAGTACGTTGCGCGCACGCCAGTGACCGCCTACCTGCGCCTGTCTGAATCGATCGATCTGCACCGCGTCGACCCCAGCGCGATCCTGCCGCCCACCGTGGTGGTTGCCGTTGAGGGCGACCGGCTGGTGCCGCTGGCCGACCTGGTCGGCCTGGTGGAAGGGCTCGGCCCGCGCGGCAGCCTGCGCGTGCTGCGTTCGCCCTACGGTCACGACGCCTTCCTGAAAGAAACCGATCGCATCGACGCGATCCTCGCCACCGCCTTCCGCACTTCTGGAGAGTCCGCATGAGCCTGCACGCTGCCGAGCCGTCCTGTAGTCGCACCACCACCGCCGTCCGCGCCGGCATTGATCGTGACACCGCCCATGGCGCGGTCACCCCGCCGATCGTGCTGTCCTCGAACTTCAGTTTCGATGGTTTCGGCAACAAGCGGCAGTACGACTACACGCGCAGTGGCAACCCGACCCGCGACCTGCTGGGCGAAGCGCTCGCCGAGCTGGAAGGCGGTGCCGGCGGCGTGGTCACCGCAACCGGCATGGGCGCCATCAACCTGGTGCTGAACGCGCTGCTGCAGCCTGGCGATACCCTGGTGGTGCCGCATGACGCGTATGGCGGCAGCTGGCGCCTGTTCAACGCGCTGGCGAAGAAGGGCCACTTCCAGCTGGTGACCGCCGATCTGACCGATCCGCGCGCGCTGGCGCAGGCACTGGCGACGCAGCCCAGGCTGGTGCTGGTGGAAACGCCTTCCAACCCGTTGCTGCGCATCACCGACCTGCGCTTCGTCATCGATGCCGCGCACAAGGCCGGTGCACTCGTGGTGGTCGACAACACTTTCCTGTCGCCGGCCCTGCAGCAGCCGCTGTCGTTCGGCGCGGATGTGGTGCTGCATTCCACCACCAAGTACATCAACGGCCACAGCGATGTGGTCGGCGGCGCGGTGATCGCACGCGATCCGGCCGTGCACGAACAACTGGTGTGGTGGGGCAATGCGCTGGGCCTGACCGGTTCGCCGTTCGATGCGTTCCTGACCCTGCGTGGCCTGCGCACGCTGGATGCACGCCTGCGCGCGCACCATGAGAACACCGCCGCGATCGTGGCCCTGCTCGACGCCCATCCTGCCGTTGCCCAGGTCTACTACCCGGGCCTGGCCGATCATCCAGGCCATGCCATCGCCGCCCGCCAGCAGAGTGGGTTCGGCGCGATGCTGTCGTTCGAGCTGGCCAGCTGCGCAGGCGATGATCCGCATGCCGGCGTGCGTGCCTTCGTTGATGGCCTGCGTTACTTCACCCTGGCCGAATCGCTGGGCGGAGTGGAGAGCCTGGTCGCGCACCCGGCCACCATGACCCACGCGGCGATGACGGCGGAAGCGCGCGCGGCGGCTGGCATCAGCGAAGGACTGCTGCGCTTGTCGGTGGGCATCGAGAGCGAGCGCGATCTGCTGGCCGATCTGGGCGCGGCGCTGGCGCGCGCGGAGTCGGTGATCGAGACGGCCGCGCGTCGCAAACAGGTGGTGGATGCATGAGCGCGCTGCCTGTGGAGATTCCGGCGCTGGGTACGGGGCGCCTGGCGCTGCTGGGAACCGGCACTGTGGGCTCGGCCTTCGTACAGCGCTACCAGGCATTGCAGGCCCGGGGCCTGGAGCTGCCCAGCGTGCAGTGGCTCGCCAACTCGCGCACTGCACTGGCCATCGACCGCGATCTGGCCCTGCCGCTGGAACTGGCACGGCGTGCGCCGCGTGATGGGCAGAGCCCGCCGCCATGGGCCAGCACCGAGGGCCTGGAACGCGGCGACGTGGTGGTCGATGCCACGGCCAGCGAAGACGTGGCTGCACGCCACGCGCAGTGGCTGGCGCGCGGCGTGCACGTAGTGACCGCCAACAAGCTGGGCCGCGGCGCGCAGCTGGCGCGTGCACAGGCCATCGCCGAACACTGCGCCGATACCGGCGCGCGCTATGGCGACAGCGCCACGGTAGGTGCAGGCCTGCCGCTGCTCAGCAGCCTGCGCGCGCTGGTGGCCGGCGGTGACCACATCCACGCCATCGAAGGCGTGCTGTCGGGATCGCTGGCATGGTTGTTCCATCGCTACGATGGGCAATCAGCGTTTTCCGCGGCGGTGCGCGAAGCGCTTGCCGCCGGCTACACCGAGCCTGATCCGCGGCTGGACCTGTCCGGCGAGGATGTGCGGCGCAAGCTGCTGATTCTGGCGCGCAGCAGCGGCTTGGCACTGGATGCCTCGCAGGTGCAGGTCGATTCGCTGGTGCCGCAGGCACTGGCGGCGCTGCCGCTGGAGGATGCAGTGGCGGCGCTGGAACAGCTGGATGCGCCGCTGCAGGCGCGCTGGCAACGGGCGCACGACAACGGGCATGTGCTGCGGTTCGTCGGTCGCGTCGACGCGGACGGCGCACAGGTCGGCCTGCGCGAACTGGCGGCCGACCATCCGCTGGCGCAGGGCGCGGGCACCGACAATCGCGTTGCGATCCACAGTGACCGCTATCGAGTGCAGCCGCTGTTGATCCAAGGGCCGGGCGCCGGGGCCGAAGTGACTGCGGCGGCGTTGCTGGATGACGTACTGCGCATCGTGGGTTGACGCCCCTGCTGCCGCGCTCGCCGGGCCATGCCCGGCGGACCCGCAATCTCAGCGCGACCTCAACGCCTTCAGCAACGCTGCGTTGAACTGCTTCGGGTCCTGCACCTGCGGCGAATGCCCAAGTTCGGCGAACTCGACCAGCGTCGCACCCGCAATCGCCGCCGCTGCGGCCTTGCCCAGTACCGGATAGTTGCCCAGCGTGGGCTTCAGCTCGGGTGCCGCCAGATCGCGGCCGATCGCGGTGCGGTCCTTCTGGCCAATGAACAACGTGGTCGGCACCTGCAGGTTCTTCAGTTCGTAGACCACCGGTTGGTTGAACACCATGTCCGAGGCCAGCGCCTGGCTCCAGGCCACGGCATCCTTGCCCGGCCCTTCGTACATGCCCGACTGCATGCGGGCCCACGGTTCGTAGGTGGGCTTCCACTTGCCGTCGTAGTACACCTCCAGCTGGTACCGGCGGATGCTGTCATAGGTGATCTTCAGCTCGCCGGCATACCAGGCATCGACGCTGCGCCATGGCACACCCAGGGCTTTCCAGTCCTCCAGGCCGATCGGGTTGACCAGTGACAGGCTGCGCAGGTCCTGCGGGTACATCAACGCATACCGCACGGCCAGCATGCCGCCCATCGAATGGCCGACCAGGTGCACCGGCTGCCCACCCAGCTGCAGCTGCTGCAGCAGGGCATGGGTGTTGGCGGCCAGCTGCGCGAAGGAGTACTGGTAGCGCTCGGGCTTGCTGGATTTGCAGAAACCCACCTGGTCCGGCGCGATGACCCGGTAGCCAGCGGCAAGCAGTGGCTTGATCGTTTCCTTCCACGTGGCCGCGCAGAAGTTCTTGCCATGCAGCAGCACCACCACGCCGATGGACTTCTTCTTCGGCGCGATGTCCAGGTAGGCCATTTCCAGTGGCTGCCGTTGCGACTCCAGAGTGAACGACTTCACCGGGTAGCCGTAATCGAAGCCTTCCAGTCGCGCCCCATAGCTGGGGGCAGCGATGGCAGGCAAGGGCAGCAGGGCGAGCAGGGCAACCAAGGGCAGGCGCATCGATCAGAACCGGTTGGAGGATGCCTGCGAGCCTAACGGCAATGCGATGACGATGCATTGACGGCGCATGCTCCGCCGGACGAACCTGTGGCCGACTTGAACGGAAAAGGGCGGCCACTGGCCGCCCCTTTTTCTACGTGACGCAGTGGCGTTCCTCAGCACTCGATGACGTTCACCGCCAGGCCGCCACGGCTGGTTTCCTTGTACTTGTCCTGCATGTCGCGGCCGGTATCGCGCATGGTCTTGATCACCTTGTCCAGCGACACCTTGTGCTTGCCGTCGCCGCGCATCGCCATGCGCGAAGCATTGATCGCCTTCACCGCGCCCATCGCATTGCGCTCGATGCACGGAATCTGCACCAGGCCACCGATCGGATCGCAGGTCAGGCCGAGGTTGTGCTCCATGCCGATTTCCGCCGCGTTCTCGATCTGGCTGGGGTTGCCGCCGAGCGCGGCCACCAGGCCACCGGCAGCCATCGAACAGGCCACGCCCACTTCACCCTGGCAGCCGACTTCGGCGCCGGAAATCGAGGCGTTTTCCTTGTACAGGATGCCGATCGCCGCCGAGGTCAGCAGGAAATCAAATACACGCTGTTCGTTCGCACCCGGGCAGAAGCGGTCGAAGTAATGCAGTACCGCAGGCAGCACGCCGGCCGCACCGTTGGTCGGCGCGGTGACCACGCGACCACCGGCGGCGTTCTCCTCGTTCACCGCCAGCGCGTACAGGTTGACCCAGTCCAGCGTGGTCAACGGATCGCGCATCGCCGCTTCCGGCTTGGATGACAGTTCGCGGTACAGCGCCGGTGCGCGTCGGCCCACTTTCAGGCCACCCGGCAGCACGCCTTCCTCACGGATGCCGCGCGCCACGCAGGCCTGCATCGCACTCCAGATCTCGCGCAGGTTGTCGCGGATTTCGTCTTCGCTGCGCCAGCACTTCTCGTTCTCGAACATCAGCTGGGCGATGCTCAGGCCGCTGCGTGCGGTCTGCGCCAGCAGCTCGTCACCGCTCTTGAACGGGTAGGGCAGCGGCGTTTCGTCGGGCACGATGCGGTCATCGGCGGCGTCGTCCTGGTTGACCACGAAGCCACCGCCAACGGAGTAGTAGTCGCGGGTGGCGAGCACTTCGTCGTCGGCGTTGTAGGCGGTGAAGCGCATGCCGTTGGTGTGGTACGGCAGCTTCTGCCGCTTGTTCATGCCGAGGTCGCGCTTCTCGTCGAAGGCGATCTCGTGCTGGCCCATCAGCTGGATGCGCTTGCTGCTGCGGATGCGCTCCAGCGTGGCCGGAATGATGTCCGGATCGATCAGGTTCGGGCGCTGGCCTTCCAGCCCGAGCAGGATCGCCTTGTCGGTACCATGGCCGCGGCCGGTCAATGCCAGCGAACCATAGACGTCGGCACGGATGCGTGCGACCTGGTCGAGCTTGCCCGGGTCGAGCAGCCAGCGGTGGATGAACCGCTCTGCGGCCTTCATCGGCCCGACGGTGTGCGAGGAGCTCGGGCCAATGCCGATCTTGAAAACGTCGAACGTGCTGACAGCCATGGTTGCCGTACTGCGGGTACCGGAAGAGACCGCTATTCTAGCGGTTCATGCCGTACTTCCATGACTGCGGCGCAGCATTTCCATCCGGGGAGTGAATGCAGGTGATGACCCTGTTCCAGCGCGATGACTGCCATCTGTGCGACATGGCCCTGGCCGAGCTGGCCAAGGCCCGCTGCCCGGCGTTCGAATCGGTGTTCCTGGATGACCAGCCGGGGCTGGAAGCGCGCTATGGCGCCCGGGTGCCGGTGCTGCGTGATGAACGCGGCGATCGCGAGCTGGATTGGCCGTTCGACGCGGCCAGCGTGCAGGCCTGGTTGGCCGCGGTTTAAATCCGCCGGGCCATGCCCGGCGGAGGTGACGGCGTCGGACGCGTATTACTTCGCGTCGAACTTCACGATCGTGCTGATCGCGGTTTCATCCGGAATGGTCTTGGTATCGGCCCAGTCGCCGGCGCCCACGCTGAAGTCCAGGCGCTTGACGGTGGCCTTGCCGGTCAGCACCGGTTGTGCGCCCGGCTTCCAGGTGAAGGTGAAGGTGACCGGCTTGCTCACCCCGCGCAGTTCCAGCGTGCCATCGGCGGCGAACTGATCGTTGCCCACGGCGCGGAAGCCCTTGGCCGTATAGCGTGCGGTGGCGAATTTGCCGACGTTGAAGAAGTCAGCGCCCTGCAGGGTCGAGTCGCGATCGTTGTTGCCACTCTTCGCGCCGGCCAGCGGGATCACCACGTCCAGCGAACCGGCGGCCGGGTTGGCCGGGTCGAAGCTGAGCTTGGTGGCAAAGCCGGGGAAGCTGCCGGTGAACACTTCACCGTCGTACTTGCTGGCAAAGGCCAGGAACGAGCCGGCCCCCGGCGCCTGGGTGTAGTCGGCGGCCAGTACCGGCGCAGTGGCCAGCATGCCGGCCAGGGCGGCGGCCACGGCGGCCGGGGTGGTCAGTTTCAGGTTCATGGGTCAGTCCTTCTGGGGGGAGGCAAGCCAGCCACGGGGCAACATCCGGGAAAGGGTGGCATCGCGCTGGAACAGGTGGTGGTAGAAGGCAGCGCCGGCATGGGCCAGTACCACCGCGATCAACAGCCAGAAACCGTATTCGTGCAGGGCGTGGGAAACCGCAACGACCTGCGGGTCGGGGCCGCTCAGCTTGGGAACATCCACCAGGCCGAACCAGCGGAACGGGCGCAGGCCGCTGGCCGAATCGTACAGCCAGCCCGACAGCGGAATGGCGAACATCAGCACATACAGCAGCACGTGGGTGGCACTGGCGATGCGTTCCTGCCAGGTGGGTACACCGGGCACCGGCTTGGGGGCGCCGGCATACAGGCGCCAGCCCAGGCGCAGCACCACCAGTGCCAGCACGGTGATGCCGATCGATTTGTGTGCGGTGTATACCCAGAAGTACTTGGGCGTCTTGGGCAGTTCGCCCATGGTCAGGCCGACCACGCCCAGGGCGAGGATCAGCAATGCGATCAGCCAGTGCAGGCTCTGGCTGACACTGCCCCAGGCGGCGGGTGTGTTCTTGGCGGTCATGAAGGGTCCTTGGTGGCCGTCTGGCTTTCGGAGTGGGGGTGGGCCGCAGGAGTTCCCGGGGCGTCGCTGCGATCGAGCGTGGCTTCAGCCTCGATCCTGACCTGTACGGCATCACCGATCACCCCCGGCCAGGCGGTGATGCCGAACGCGCGCCGGCTCAACGTGGTGGTGGCCGAGAAGCCGGCCGTGCGCCGGAACGGTGGCAGTGGATAGCGCTTGATCTGGTTCAGGGTCACCTCCAGCGCGACCTCCTGGCTGACGCCGCGCAGCGTGAGCGTGCCCAATACACGTGCGTGGGTGGCGTCGATCGGTTCAACCCGGCTGGAGACGAAATGGGCAGTGGGGAAGCGCTCGCCATCCAGCAGACTGCGGGCGAGGGTTGCCTGGTTCCACTTGGCGTCGCCAAGGTCCAATCGCGACACCGGGATCTCGACATCGAGCGTTGCATCGCGCCAGTTGTCGCTATCGAACTGCAGTCGTCCTTCGCTCCCGGAAATCGTGCCGAGTGCCTGTGAGTAGCCGGCATGGTCGATCGCAAACAGCACCCGGGTGTGCACCGGATCAATGCGGTAGGCATCGTTGCCCGCCCACGCAGGGGCGATGGCAAGCAGCAGCGGCAGCAGGGCCAGACAGGTGCGCATTGGCGAAAGGCTCGGAGAAAACACTGTTGGATCATACCCATGGCGCCCTGGCAGCGCTGTGTGCACGGCTGCAACAGTTCGTGGTGCCGATGTGGCTGGAAACAGGCTGTTGCAGCGACGGCTCCGGCCCTGTGTGACAATCGGCACAGGACAGGGGGTTCAGGATGAAGAGCGGCTGGCGCCGGTGGTGCCAAGGCATTGCAGCAGCAGGTCTGGTGTTGTCGGCGCTTTCCGCCGCCGCCGCGACCTTGGACATGGCCGGTGAAACCCCGCGCCTGCGCCGCTTCGGTGCGGCCGAAGGCTTGCCCTCGCGCATGGTGGTGGCGCTGGCGGAAGATCGCCAGGGGCGCGTCTGGGCAGCCACCGATGGCGGTCTGGCACGTTACGACGGCGGTGAACTGCGGGTCTGGCAGCACGATCCGGCTGTGCCCGGCTCGCTCCCCGGCAACGAGATCGAGACCCTGCTGGTCGACCCGCTTGACCGGGTGTGGGTCGGTGTCAATGGCAAGGGCCTGGCCCGGTTGGACGCCGACCGTGAGCGCTTCAAGACCTTCGAGTCGGTCACTGAAGGATGCCAGGGGCAGTTCTGGACCCTGGCCTATGCCAATGATGCGCTGTGGATCGGAAGCAGCAGCCACGGCGTCTGCCGGTTCGGCGAGGACGGCTCGTTGCAGCATTTCCGGCACGATCCGGCGCGTGTCGGTGGGCTGCCCAGCGATACCGTCTTCAGCAGCCTGGTCGATGCGCAGGGTCGCCTGTGGGTGGGTACCGAGGCCGGTGTGGCGCGCTGGAATGGCCACGCCTTCGAGGCGGTGGCGGCACGCGAGCTGGGTGCGGTCAGCGTACTGCGCCTGAGCCGCGACAGCGACGGCGCCGTATGGCTCGGAACCCAGAACGAAGGGTTGTTCCGCATCGATGCGCAGGACCGGGTCAGCCGCCCGGCGTGGGCCGGCAGTGCCGACCTGCGCTCGGCGCTGGTGCTGGCCGACCGCGAGGGCGGCTACTGGGCGGGTACGTCCGATGGACTGCTGCGTGGTGACGGCCGTCTGCTGCGCAGGCTTGAAGGTGACCGCGGCAGTGGATTCCTGACCGGCCACAGCGGCGTGCTGGACCTGCTGCAGGACCATGAAGGTGGCTTGTGGGTTGCGCTGCTGACCCAGGGGCTGGCCTACCTGCCACCGGACTGGAAGCGTTTCTCCACCTGGTACCAGCTCGATGGCAAGCCGCTGGACAGCCAGTATCTGTTGAGCGCAGCCAGTGACGGCCGCAATTATTTCGTGGGGTCGGCCCACGGCGTCTACCAGATCGATGCGCAGGGCACCCTGAGCCTGCTGGCCAGCGAACGCGAGCTCGGCAGCGGTGCGGTGTGGTCGGTGCTGCCGCGCCCGGATGGGCGGCTGTGGCTGGGCCGCGCAGGGCGCATCAGCGTGTACGACCCCAGGACCCGCGCCATGCACGACTGGCGCATGGGCGGTGGTTCCGATCTGCGTCAGCGCATCGACCTGATGCGGCAATCGCCCGACGGCACGGTGTGGGTGTCGGTGATGAATCTTGGCCTGCAGCAACGCAGCGCCGAGGGGCAGCTGTTGCGCAGTTTCGATCTGGCAGCATTGCGTGGCAACACCGATGCCCCGATCGAACAGATCCGCTTCGATGCCAGCGGACATGCCTGGGTGATGGGTGAAATGGGCATCTGGCGTGAACAGGGCGATCGCTTCGAAGCGGTGCCCGGCGCGTCCCAGGGGCCACTCTACGATCTGGTGTGGATCGATCCGCAGCAGCTGTGGCTTGCGCGCCAGGGGGCATTCGAGCGCTATCAGTGGGATGGCTTGAGCCTGCGCCTGATCCAGCGCATCGATGCCTCGGCGGGCGTGCCACCGGTCAGCATGGGCGGGCTGGCGCTGGCCGCAGATGGACGCCTGTGGGCGACCACGCCGCGTGGCCTGCTGCGCTGGGATCCCAGGCAGAAGCGCCTGCAGCAGTTCAACGAACGCGATGGCCTGCTCGATGCCGAGTTCACCGGTCGCCCGCCCGCGATCGGCGCCGATGGCCGGGTGCTGGCGGTTACCCAGACCGGACTGGTGGGATTTGATCCGAATGCGGACGATGTCGAGCTGCCTCCCTCGCAACTGGTGATCGCGCAGGTGCGCGTCCGCCGCGACGATGCCCGTGGCTGGCAGCCGCTGCCGACGTCCGGCCTGCTGTTGCTGGGGCCCGACGACCGCGACCTGCAGATCGATGCACGCCTGCTTTCCTACGCCAACCCGCAGGGCAACCGCTATCGCTTCCGCGTGGTGGGCTACGACCAGAACTGGGTGGAGCAGGGGGGCGATGGCCAGCGCACATTGTCACGGTTGCCGCCCGGTGCTTACACGATCGAGGTGCAGGCGGCATCGAGCAGCGGCCCCTGGACTTCTTCGCAGCAGCTGCACATCAAGGTCCTGCCGCCGTGGTGGCGCAGCGGCATGGCGATCTTCGGCTATGTGATGCTGGGCTCACTGCTGCTGTTGGCGTTGTTGTGGTCGATCCGGCGGCGCCTGCGCCGGCGCCAGCAATGGCAGCTGACGGTGCACAAGCAGCAGCTCGCCGAGCAGGCGTCGCAGGCCAAGAGCCGCTTCCTGGCAACGCTGGGGCATGAAGTGCGCACACCGATGACAGGTGTGCTGGGCATGAGCGAACTGCTGCTGGCCACCGAACTGGACCCGGTGCAGCGCAGCTACGCCGGATCGATCCAGCATGCCGGCAGTCACCTGTTGCGGCTGGTCAACGACGCGCTGGACCTGGCCAGGATCGAAGCGGGACGGCTGGAACTGGATATCCGTCCGTTCGACCTGAACGGCCTGCTCGATCAGGTACAGGTGCTGATGCAGCCGATGGCGCAGCAGCGCAAGCTCGCCTTCCAGCGCGAGGATGCCCTGCCGGGTCCGATCAGTGTCACCGGCGATGAAATGCGTGTCCGCCAGATCCTGCTGAATCTGCTGGGCAACGCCATCAAGTTCACCGAACGTGGCCATGTCGCCCTCGGCGCCCGCCTGGACGAAAGCGGCGGTGCGGTGATCTTCGAGGTCAGCGACAGTGGCCCGGGCATCAATGCCGAGCAGCAGCAGCGCCTGTTCCACCGCTTCGAACAGGCCGACGGCCCGCGTACCGCCTCGCGTTACGGCGGCAGTGGGCTGGGCCTGGCGATCTGCCAGGAACTGGCGGTGGCCATGGGCGGCCGTATCGACATCGACAGCCAGCCGGGGCAGGGCGCACGCTTTGCCGTGCGGTTGCCGCTGCCCTGGACCCGGCAGCAGGCCGCCGGCCCGGGCGAGGCGAAGGCCGCCCCGGCATTGCCGCCGCTGCGCATCCTGCTGGTGGAGGACGATGCAACGGTCGCCGAGGTCATTGCCGGCCTGCTGCGCAGTCGTGGCCACGAGGTGGTGCACGTCCTGCACGGTCTGGGCGCACTGTCGGAAATCGCGACCGACGGCTTCGATGTCGGCCTGCTCGATCTGGATCTGCCGGCGCTCGATGGTACGGCCATCGCGCGCCAGCTGCGCGCGATGGGCTACGAGCTGCCGCTGGTGGCGGTCACCGCACGCTCGGATGCCTATGCTGAGACGCAGGTGCTGGCAGCGGGCTTCGATGGCTTCCTGCGCAAGCCGGTGACCGGTGACCTGCTGGTTTCTGCGATCGCCCAAGCGCGTACCAAACGGCAGATTGCTGGCTGAGAACGGCATGCTTCGACGTGAATCCCGCGACTTTCGGTTTACCATGCCGACGCCCACGGCGTGGGGATCATCATCAGCAGCGTGAGGAGGCAATCGGTGGCGTATCTGCGGGCGGTAACGCTGCTGCTGATCGTGCTGTGCTGCCTGGCGCCCGCTGCGGCGCAGCCGGTGCCGCCTACGCCAAGGCAGGTCACCGTGTTCGACGGGCTGCCGTCCAACACCGTCAACCGCATGGCCGAAGACCGCTACGGCTATCTGTGGATTGCCACCAACGATGGCCTGGCCCGCTACGACGGCCGCAACTACCGCATCTGGCGCTCGGAAGATGGCCTGCGTGACAACCGCATCTGGAGTGTGCTGGTAGACGCCCGCAACGAGCTGTGGATCGGCACCGAGAACGCTGGACTGGTACGGATGTCGGCCGATCGTCGGCAACTGCGCTTCTACGATCGCAGCAGCCAGCCGCTGATGGGCAGCAACACGGTCTGGAGCCTGGCGGCGACCCCGGATGGTGCCATCTGGTTCGGCAGCCACGAAGGTGGCCTGTACCGGCTGGACAGCAATGACCGGCTGCAGCGGTTCCTGCCCGAAGCAAACAATCCGCGCAGTGTGCCGGCCGCATCGGTGCCTTACCTGGCCACGCTGGCAGATGGCAGCCTGTGGGTGGGCACCAAGCACGGTGTGGCACGTTGGACCGGTACCGATTTCGAGCGCATCGGCAGCGACCTGATTCCCAGCCTGCTGATCAATGGACTCACCGCCGAACCTGACGGCAGTTTGTGGATCAGCACCTTGGCCGGCGCCACCGTGCGCCGATCGGATGGCCGGTTCGAAGCGGTGCCGTGGACCCTGCCGGCAGGCGACCAGGTGCTGGGCATGATGCTGCGCGACGAACAGGGCGGGCATTGGCTGGATACGCGCAGCGGCCTGGGCCGGGCCATCGACGGCCAGTACCAGACCGTGCCGCTGTACAGCGCGATCGCGCGTGGCCTGGTGCGGCCGAACTGGACCGGTGCCTACGAAGACCGCGAAGGCGGCATATGGCTGGCCAGCACCAATGCCGGCCTGTGGCACCTGCTGCCGCGCTGGTGGCAGTTCTCGGTGTTTTCGCGGCTGGAGGATGATCCTTCTTCGCTGCGCAATTCCTATGTGCTCGGCACCAGCCCCTCCAGCAATGGTGGCGTGTGGACGGTGGGCAGCCATGGCGCGCTGGATCGTTTCGATCCGCGCACCGGCGTGATCGAGCAGCACCGCACCTTCGTCAATGGCATGCATTGGCTGACCTCGGTGCGCGAAGACCGGCGAGGGCAGGTCTGGGTCGGGTCGACCGATGCGTTGATGCGCTACGACCCGCGCCGGGGCGAGCTGCGGCGCTGGGCCCGCGACAGCGGCGCAGACGCGACCATGGAAGGCAACATCGAAGCGATGATGACCTGCGATGGCGACAGCCTGTGGTTGATGCTGTCGGCAGGCCTGCAGCAGCGTGACCTGGACGGGCATGTGCGCCGGCGGCTGGAAAACGGCCAGGATGGTCTACAGGCCGGCCAGCTCAATCTGGATGTGGAATGCGGGCCGCAGGATCGGATCTGGCTGGCCAGCAGTCGTGGGCTGCTGCAGTGGCAGCCCGATGCGCAGCGTTTCCAGCCGGTGCCCGGTGCGCCGGCTACCGGGGTGTACGCCCTGCATGTGGGCAAGGACGGCCAGGTCTGGTTGTCCGAGGATGGCCGACTGTCGCGTTATCTCTGGAGCCGTGGGCGGCTGGAACGACAGGCGGTGGTCGGCGCCGAACAGGGCTATCCGGCGATCTCCGCCACCGGCCTGGTGGTGGATGCGCAGGGCGTGGCCTGGGCGACCAGTGCCCGCGGCCTGGTGCGGGTGAGTGCAGATGGGGAGAGCGTGCGCCTGTACGGCGTGCACGATGGCCTGCCCAGCCAGGAATTCCGCGAACACACGCTGATCGCCACCGCATCGGGCCGGATGGTGGCGGGCACCCCGGCCGGGGTGGTGGCGTTCGATCCCGAGCAGGTTCGACCATCGACCCGGCGTGCGCCGCTGGTGATCGAACGGGTGGAGGTGCGCCGCAACGAGCAGCTGCTCGATCTCACCCACGACACACCGTTGCAGATTGCCGATGGTGATCGCGACCTGCGCATTGTCGCGCGCCTGTTGTCCTTCGCCGATTCGGCATCCAACACCTACCGCTATCGCCTGGCCGGCTATGACCCGGACTGGGTCGAGGTGGGCCCGGCGGGCGAACGCCTGTTCTCGCGCCTGCCGCCGGGTGCCTATCGACTGGAAGTGCAGGCGCGCTCGGCCGACCACGTGTGGTCGCGGGTGCAGACGCTGGAATTCCATGTACAGCCGCCGTGGTGGCGCAGCCTGTCCGGCCTGCTGGTGCTGGCCTCGATCGCGCTGCTGCTGACCAGTTGGTTCGCCTGGCTGTACCGTCGTCGGCTGCAGCGGCGGCACGCCTACCAGCTGGCGCTGCACAAGCAGGAACTGGCCGAGCAGGCCTCTGCGGCCAAGACCCGCTTCCTGGCCAACCTCGGCCATGAAATCCGCACGCCGATGACCGGTGTGATGGGCATGAGCGAACTGTTGCTGGCCTCGCCGCTGGACCCGCAGCAGCGCGGTTACACCCAGTCGATCCGGCATGCCGGTGAACACCTGTTGCATCTGGTCAACGACGCACTGGATCTTGCCCGGATCGAATCGGGGCGACTGGAACTGCAGTCCAATGCGTTCCCGCTCAATCGCCTGCTGCATGACCTGGCGGCGCTGATGGGGCCGCTCGCGGCGCAGAAGGGGTTGCGTTTCATCCTCGACAACCAGCTGCCTGCCGGGTTGCAGGCCACCGGCGATGCGATGCGGGTGCGGCAGATACTGCTCAACCTGCTGTCCAATGCAGTCAAGTTCACCAGTCGCGGCAGCATCACCCTGCACGCGCGCTGTGACGACGGCCCTCGTGGGCTGCACTTCGAAGTGCGTGACACAGGACCGGGCATCAGCCAGGAGCAGCAGCAACGCCTGTTCCGGCGTTTCGAGCAGGCCGATGGCGCACGCACGGCTGCGCAGTACGGTGGCAGCGGCCTGGGGCTGGCGATCTGCCGCGAGCTGGCGCTGGCCATGCAGGGCCGCATCCGGGTGGAAAGCCAGCTGGGCAGCGGTACCTGCTTCGGCGTGAGCTTGCCGCTGCCGCTGCAGCAGGATGCGGCGGGCGAAGCCGGCAATGACGGTGACGGCGACGAGGCGGCCGCCAACATGCCGCCGTTGCGGGTGCTGCTGGTGGAAGACGATGCAACCGTGGCCGATGTGATGTGCGGCCTGCTCGCAACCCGTGGGCACGAAGTGGTACATGCCGCCCATGCACTTGCGGCGCTGCGCGAGATCAGTGCAGGGGATTTCGACGTCGGCCTGCTGGATCTGGACCTGCCGGGCCTGAGTGGTTTCGAGCTGGCACAGCATCTGCGCAACCAGGGCTATACGCTGCCGCTGCTGGCGGTGACCGCACGTACCGATCCGGATCTGCAGCAGCAGGTGGAAGCGGCGGGCATCGGTGGTTTCCTGCGCAAGCCGGTAACCGGTGAGTTGCTGGTGGAAGCGATCGCGCGCGTGCTGGGGCGGTAAGTGGGGTTTGTTCGGCAGGGCTGCGCCCTGCACCTGCCGAGGCCAGAGCAACGGCAACGGCAACGGCAAAAGCGGGCTATCCGTGAGTGGGCGGGGCGGTGTCGGATTGCGGGGACGCCGCAAGTACGTCCTTGTAGGCTTGGCAGCCCGAGGCATGCCTCGGGCCCATGCAGCTGACACCCCGCAATCCGACACCGCCCCACCTCCGACAGTTTCCCGGCGCCTGGTAGATCCACGCCATGCGTGGATGGAATCTGTCAGATATTCGAAATTGATCGATTGAGATTCAACAGATCGCGGAACACTGTCGAAGGCGGTGTGGGTCCGGTTGCGGGGGCGTGAGCCGCATGGATGCGGCGATCGAGCTTACAGGGACGTACTTGCAGCGTCCCCCGCAACCGGACCCACACCGCCATCCCACAGTAGGCCCGCTTTTGCTGTTGCTTCGGCTTTGGCTTTGGCAGGTGCAGGGCGCAGCCCTGCCGGACCCGCTACTCCGCCACGTGTTCCACTTCGCGTGGTTCTGGCCGGGTATCGGGCAACTGCCAGAAGATCAACGTCGAGGTCAGGGTGATCGCGCCCACGCACAGGAAGGTGGCGTGCAGCGCCGCCGTCGCGCCGTGGCCTTCCAGCTGTGTGCCGAACGCGGCCAGCAGGCTGCCGGCTGCCGCTGCGCCGAAACCGGCGGCCAGCATCATCACCATCGACAGCAGGCTGTTGCCGGAGCTTGCGAATTCGCGGTCGAGATCGCGCAGGGTCACGGTGTTCATCACGGTGAACTGCAGCGAATTGACCGCGCCGAAGAATGCCAGCTGCAGCAGGCGCACAGCCAGGTGCTGGCCCGGTGCCATCAGTACGAAGCTGGCCATCGCCAGCCCCACCAGCACCGTATTGATCATCAGCACACGTCGATAGCCATAGCGTTCGACCAGCTTCACCGCCAGCTTCTTGGATACCATGCCCGCGGCCGCCACCGGCACCATCATCAGCCCGGCGTTCATCGGCCCCAGGCCGAGCCCGACCTGCAGCAGCAGCGGGATCAGCATCGGCATCGCACTGCTGCCGATGCGCGAGAACAGATTGCCGAGGATGCCGATGCGGTAGCTCGGCACCCGGAACAACGCCAGCGAAAACAGCGGCGCGGTGGAGTTGGCTGCATGCAGCCAGTAACCGACCAGCGCGGCCAGTCCGGCCACCGTCATCAGCATCACCAGCGCATGCGGCGTGCCGAGCCCGGAGATGCCGTCCAATGCCAATGACAACACCACCATCGCGAAGGCGAGCATTGCGTAGCCGCGCAGGTCGAAGCGCGTACGGTGGCTGGCGTAGTGGTCGGGCATGATCTTCATCGCAGCGATGAAGCCGATCACGCCGATCGGCAGGTTGATCAGGAACACCCAGTGCCACGAGGCGATTTCCACCAGCCAGCCGCCGAGGGTGGGGCCGATCAGTGGCCCGACCAGTGCTGGAATGGCGATGAAGCTCATCGCGCGCAGGAAATCCTCGCGCGAGACCGAACGCATCACCGCCAGGCGACCCACCGGCAACAGCATCGCGCCGCCGATGCCCTGCAGCACGCGCGCGGCCACCAGCTGGTGCAGCTGCTGGGCCATCGCACAGGCCAGCGACCCGAGGGTGAACAGGATGATGGCCACCAGGAACGTGCGGCGGGTGCCATATCGGTCGGCGATCCAGCCCGAGGCAGGAATGAAGGTGGCTACCGCCAGTGCGTAACTGAACACCACCGACTGCATCTGCAGCGGGCTTTCGCCAAGGCTGGCGGCCATTGCCGGCAGCGCCGTGTTGACGATGGTCGAGTCCAGCATCTGCATGAAGATCGCCAGCGATACCAGCCACAGCAGGGGGCGGTGGCGGGAATAATCGTCTGGCGATGCGGACATGGCGTGCGGCCGGTGCTGCGTGGGGGACGCCATGATCGCGCACCCGGGGTCACGGCGCGATAAAGATCACGCGCGGCATCGCGCCGTGACGGTGTGGCCGGTGCTCAGCGACGGCTGTGCGCGTGCACCGCGTCGACCAGCACCTGCACGTGCGCCGGGTCCATGTCCGGCGACATGCCGTGGCCGAGGTTGAATACATGGCCCTCGCGCGAACCGCCGTTGCCGGCCGCATACGTATCGAGCACGCGCGCAGCGGCGGCGGCAATCGCATCGGGCGAGGCATACAGGGTGGTCGGGTCCAGATTGCCCTGCAGGGCGACGCGACCACCGGTGCGGCGCAACGCTTCGTCCAGGTCCAGGGTCCAGTCCAGGCCCAGTGCATCGGCACCGGTCTGCGACAAGGCTTCCAGGTGCAGCCCGGTGCCCTTGCCGAACAGGATCAGCGGCGTACGCTCGCTGCCCTGGCCGCGTTCCAGGCCCTCGGCGATGCGTTGCAGGTAGCGCAGCGAGAATTCGCGGTACATCGCCGGCGACAGCACGCCACCCCAAGTGTCGAACACCTGCAGGGCCTGTGCACCGGCCGCGCGCTGCGCGCCCAGGTAGGCGATGACCGCCTCGGTGGTCACCTCCAGCAGGCGGTGCAGGGCCTGCGGGTGGTTCAGCGCCATCGCCTTGATGCGCGCGAAATCCTTGCTGCCGCCGCCTTCGACCATGTAGCAGGCCAGTGTCCAGGGACTGCCGGAGAAGCCGATCAGCGGTACCTGGCCGTCCAGCTCGCGGCGGATCAGGCGCACCGCGTCCATCACATAGCCCAGGTCCTGTTCCATGTCCGGCACCGCCAGCTTGGCGATGGCCGCTTCATCACGTACCGGATGGCGGAACTTGGGGCCTTCGCCTTCCACGAAGTACAGTTCCAGGCCCATCGCATCGGGGATGGTGAGGATGTCCGAGAACAGGATGGCCGCATCCAGCGGGAAGCGGCGCAGCGGCTGCAGAGTCACTTCGCAGGCGATCTCCGGGTTCTTGGCCATCGCCAGGAAACTGCCGGCCTTGGCCCGGGTGGCGCGATATTCCGGCAGGTAGCGGCCGGCCTGGCGCATCAGCCAGACAGGCGTGCAGTCCACCGGTTCGCGGCGCAGGGCGCGCAGCAGGCGATCGTTGCGGAGAGGGCTGGTCACGTTGGGCATTCCTTGGGTGGGAGGGCAGCGGCGGGATCAATCGCCGTGCGAAAGGATCTGGAAACCGCGATGCAGTTCGGCATCACGGGCCTTGTCGAAGGCGTGGCGGGCCTCGGCGGCCTGCAGGTACAGCTCGCGCCGCAGCTGCGAGCGGGTGCCAACCCGGCCGGACTCACGCAGCAGTTCCCAGCCGCCGAACAGGTCCGGCAGCAGGGTCAGGCGCAGGAAGCGCGGTGCCTGGGCACCGTCGGCGGGTTGTTGCAGATGGACGTGCATGGCACCGATTGTAGCGGGGCCGGGGTGACCCCCGCCGCAACGCGGTAGTACCGGCCGCTGGCCGGCAACCTCATGAAACGTCGGTGCCATCGCGTGGATGCCGGCCAGCGGCCGGCACTACCGGTCAGCCTGCGCCCAGCACCTTCAGCACCGCCGCTTCATCCACGTCGGGCACCACTTCGGCCCGACCCATGCCTCGCCACAACACCAGGCGCAGGCGGCAGGCAACGTTCTTCTTGTCCAGCCGCATGCGGCCGAGCAGGGCCTGCGGGTCCAGGCCTGCGGGAATGGCCACCGGCAGGCCCAGCTGTTCCAGCAGCGCCTGCAGACGTGCGCGATCAGCGTCCTCGGCCAGGCCGAGGTCGGTCGACAGCTGTGCAGCCAGTACCATGCCGACCGCCACGGCCTCGCCATGATTCAGTGCATCACGGCCCGGGGCCGAGTAGCCCTGTTCGGTTTCGATCGCGTGGCCGAAGGTGTGGCCGAGGTTGAGCAGGGCACGTTCCCCCTTCTCGAACGGGTCGCGTTCGACGATGGCGGCCTTGTGCCGGCAGCTGCGGGCAATGGCTTCGGCGATCACCCCATCCTCGCCCGCCACCAGCGCAGCGGCATGTTGTTGCAGCCATTCGAAGAACACGGCGTCGCCCAGCGCACCGTACTTCACCACTTCGGCCAGGCCCGCACGCAGCTCGCGCGGTGGCAGGGTCGCCAGCACGCGGGTATCGGCGATGACTGCGCGCGGCGGATGGAAGGCGCCCACCAGGTTCTTGCCGGCCGGGATGTCCACGGCGGTCTTGCCGCCCACCGAGGAATCGACCATCGCCAGCAGGGTGGTCGGCAGCTGCACGCAGTCGACACCGCGCATCCAGCAGGCCGCGGCGAAGCCGGCGAGGTCACCGACCACGCCGCCGCCAAGGGCGAACACGCAGGCATCGCGGGTGGCGCCCAGTGCAGCCAGCGCTTCGATGACGGCACCGAACTCGGCCAGGGTCTTGGAAGCCTCGCCTGTAGCCAGCACATGCTGGCCGACGATCAGGTCCGGGCGCGCGGCCAGCAGGGTCTGCATGACCGCCTGGAGGTAGCGCGGGGCGACTTCGCTGTCGCTGACCAGCAGCACATGACGGCCACGTACGTGGGCGGCCAGCGCAGTGCCATCGGTCTGGGCACCGGCGCCGATGGTGATGGAATAGGGGCGGTCGCCGCCAACGGCGACCTGCAGCAATGCAGGGGAGGTCATGCAGTGGGGTCCTGTCGCTGCCATTGCGCAGCCAGCTTGACCACAAGCTGGGCGGTCGCATCGGCGGCGGTAAACGGGTCGGTATCGAGGGTGAGGTCGGCCAGTTCGCGGTACAGCGGATCGCGGTGTGCCGCCAGTTCGTGCAGTACCTGCTCGCGGTCGGGGCGTTGCAGCAGTGGCCGGGCCTTGTCGCGCGACAGGCGCTCCAGCTGCGCGGCCACGCTTACCCGCAGGTAGACCACGAAGCCGCGCCGGGCGATCAGGGCGCGATTGTCCGGATCGAGCACCGCGCCTCCGCCTGTGGACACCAGCTGGCCACGACCGGCCAGCACCTGCGCCAGGGCCTCGCGCTCATGGGCACGGAAGCCGGCTTCGCCGGAATGTTCGAAGATCGTGGGAATGCTGGCGCCGGTCGCATCGACGATGGCCTGGTCGACATCGACGAAGTCCAGCGTGAAGCGCTCGGCGAGACGGCGGCCGATGCAGGTTTTACCGGCGCCCATCGGGCCGATCAGGATCAGGTTCAGAGCGGGATTCATGCCCTCTGATCCTAACACCTCCGTGCCTTGGCCTTTACGTTCTTCACGTCACGGTGGGGGTTCCTGCGGGGTTTCCCGCGCTTGACGGAGTACCTGCCATGTCGGTTGCCAAGGTCATCGAAATCAATGCCTCCTCGCCCAAGAGCGTGGAAGACGCGGTACGAAGCGGGTTGAAGAAGGTCTCCGGGACGGTCAAGGGCATCCAGGGCGCCTGGATCAACGAGACCAAGGTGGTCACCGATGGCAACGGCGAAATCACCGAGTGGCGGGTGAACCTGCGGATCACTTTCCTGGTGGAGTGAACAGGCTCAGCGGACGGCCTGCACCTGGCGCTGGCCGTCCAGCACCACCACGTGATCGGCGAGGCCGGGCAGGGCATGCAGTGCCTGCCGGCTGACCCGTTCGTAGTACTGCACGAAGCGCTCCAGCTGCGGCCGGCTCATCCCGTGCCGGCCCGGTTGGGTGGTCTGCAGATTCTGTTCCTGCTGCCAGCGCCAGCGCGGCACCACCGAGAAATCCGGTGGCTGCAGGAACCACAGGCGGTCGCAGCGCTGCCACAGTGCCGGGTAGTCGCGGGCCAGGGCCTGGTTGCACCACTGCCGCCAGCGGCCATCGGCATCGGCCTCGCGTTCCAGTGCATTGAGCGGGGCCAGCAGTTCGGCTTCTTCCTGTGCTGGCGTACCGAGGAACCAGCCCTCGAATACCAGCAGGTCCAATGGCTGCTGCAGCTGCAGCTGCAGCTGCGGCCACTGGGCCACGGGCAGGCGCTCGTCGGCCAGTTTGTCGAAGCGCGGCATCGCGAAGGGCTGGCGCGTGGCCACCGCGTCGAGCACCGCGTGCGCCAGTGGCAGATCGTGGGTGCCGGGCGGGCCGCGGGTGATCAGCAGTGGATGTACCTGGCGGGCCAGGCGTTGTCGCTGCGCGCGGGTCAGGTAGACATCGTCGATGGACAGCGTGGCCGCGTTCAGCCCGCGCGCCTGGGCGCGGGCAACGATCTGTGCGGCCAGCGTCGATTTGCCGCTCCCCTGCAGCCCGCTGATCGCCAATACTGGAATGGCTGCGCCGCTGTCCAGCGCATCATCCAGCGCCTGCTCGGCCAGTGTTTCCGGGAATCCTTTCACCTGGGGCATGTACGCAGCAGCGACCATGCCGCCACAATAGCCCAAACCGTGTGAGAAGAATGCTGTCATGAGCGACCTGTACGCCGAAGCCCTGTCGACCTTTGCCGCGCTGTTCGAGGAGGCGGGAAAGAGTGCCGAAGTCGAGCCCTCCGCAATGACCGTGGCCACTGCCGATGCGCAGGGCCGTCCCTCGGCGCGCACCGTGCTGCTGAAGGCGTTCGACGAGCGTGGCTTCGTGTTCTACACCCACCTGGACAGTCACAAGGGCCAGGAACTGCACGCCAACCCGCAGGCAGCACTGCTGTTCCTGTGGCGCAGCCTGCGCGAGGCCGGCATCCAGGTGCGCATCGAAGGCGGCGTCGAGCAGGTGGCCGATGCCGAGGCCGATGCCTATTTCGCCAGCCGCCCACGCATGAGCCAGATCGGCGCATGGGCCTCGCAGCAGTCGAAGACGCTGGCCACGCGCGAGGAATTCGACGCGCGCGTGGCCGAGATCGAGGCGCGCTTCGAGGGCAAGGACGTGCCGCGCCCGGACGGCTGGAGTGGTCTGCGCGTGGTGCCCGACCGCATCGAGTTCTGGTATGGCGCGCAGTTCCGCCTGCACGAGCGCTGGTGCTATGAAGCCGGTGCCGAAGGGCGCTGGAGCAAGCGGTTGCTGTACCCGTAAGGTAGCGTAATACATGGTAAATGGCCGCTGAGCTTGTCTGCAATTGACGCTCGCTGTTCGTATTGTGCTGGTCGTGCATGCAAAGGAGGGCAGGTTTGGACGTTTCTGGCGATGCGCTGAGCGCGCGAGTGGAGAAGACGAGAATCCAACGAGAAGGGAAGAAGGCAAAGAACAAGTGCGCCTATCGCGGATGCGCGGAGGCTGCTGTCGGATCGCATACGATTTCCAAAGAACGTGTTCTGCGGTCTCTGGCCGAGGGTGGAAAGGTCTTGGCACCGAAAGTGCAGCTGGCTGGCAGGGATTTTTGGAAGAAGATTGCCTTCGCGCCTCAAGGAATTGGCGACGCGTCCGTCTTCCGGGGCTTCTGCGATAGGCATGAGATGCTGTTTGGTGCGCTTGATGGCGTGGGAGTATCGACCGTCCAGGACGTGCTCCTGCAGATGTACCGGACAGCGTCCAAGTTCTCATTCAGAGCTAGAACTGCGCAGTTGTGTCATGAAACTTCAGGGCTTGCGAATGCCGGTGATCGGGTCGAGCCAGCTGTTTCTCACTTGTCTTTGGGGGCGGCAGCAGACTTTTTAGCGTATGTCCTGGAGGGGGAGAGCTACACCCAGCAGGTTCTTCAGGCGGGTTCTGTGATAAGCCTCCAAACCCATGCGGGAGGGCAGCTTGGTCCGGAGGTGCATTGTCGCCGGTTGCCATTCGCAGTTCCCGCAGCCATCGAGACAAGATTTCTGCTCCGGTTGGACCGCCGTGTGGTGGAGGTGTTTGCAGTGGTGATTCCCGAGGATGGGGAAACGATGGTGATGGCGATGTGTGACCCTTCGTTTTCCAATCGCGTGCGCACGCAGCTCCGTACCGATGTGGCCGCTGTTCTGTTTGCTGAGCGCGCCTTCATGACCGGAGGGTCGTTTGCGTTGTCCCCGTCGGTGGCTCACGGTTGGGGGGAGCGAAAGACCCGTTTCGTGGAAGAGAACTATTTCTTCGCTTTTGAGCGCGGCTTTGAAGAGCCACTTGGATATCGACTGTTCGATGACGTCTGGTTGCACCTGACGGGGGAAGTGATCGCTCTTGAAGAGCTGCCCACGCGTGATCCCATCGAATCCAGAAAGCGGAGAATGTTCGCAAATAGATTCAAGTTCTGAGGCGGAGTTTCAAGGTGCGAAGCGCGGTATTGAGGTTATAGGCCTTCCGCGCGCAGCCAGCGCCACAGCGTGGTGCGTGACACACCCAGCGCCTGGGCCATGCCTTCACGGTCATTGCGATGTTCCTGCAGCAGCGTTTCCAGCTGCACACGCGGCGGGCGCTTGCCGCTGCTTTCCACGGGCAATGCCGCGGCGCCTTCGTTCACTAGTTCGGGCGCCAGCTGCAGCAGGCGTGCCGCATCGATCAGCCCTTCGCCCGACTGCCAGTGGATGCGCAGGCGATCGACCAGATTGCGAAGTTCGCGCACATTGCCGGGCCACCCGGCGGCGACCAGCACGGCCATGGCATCCTCATCCAGTGGCGCATCGATACCGCGCAGCTGGCGGAAGAAGTGCTGTGCCAGCAGCGGGATGTCACTGCGCCGGGCACGCAGCGAGGGCAGGGCGATGCGCAATGCGGCCAGGCGGTAATACAGGTCGCGACGGAAGTTGCCGGCCGCCGCGCGCTGTTCCAGTGATTGCAGGGTGGCGGCGACCACGCGCAGATCGACCGGGGTCGGTTCGGTGGCGCCCACGCGCAGCACTTCGCGCTCTTCCAGTACCCGCAGCAGGCGGGTCTGCAGTGGCAGTGGCAGTTCGCCGATCTCATCCAGGAACAAGGTGCCGCCGTCGGCGGCTTCCACCAGGCCGACACGACCGCCACGACGCGCGCCAGTGAAGGCGCCATCGCTGTAGCCGAACAGTTCCGCTTCCAGCAGCGATTCACTGATCGCGCCGCAGTTCAGCGCAACGAAGCGACCACGGCGGCCACTGGCCGCGTGCAGCTGGCGCGCGACCAGCTCCTTGCCGGTGCCGGTTTCGCCTGTGACCAGTACGGTGCTGTCATGCGGGGCGTAGAGCGCGATCTGCGCGCGCACGTCGGCCATCGCGTCGCTGTCGCCGAGCAGTTCATGCGTATCGGCGCGCGACGCGGGACGTCGCCGCGGGGCAGGGCGGGCTCCGCCGGAACGGGCCAGGGCCTGGGTCAGTTCCAGCGCGTGCTCGAACGCCTGCCGCACCGAGTCGGCCGAGTACAGCAGTACGCCGGGCAGGCCCGCCTGTTCGGCGTGGTCGATGGCCATGCCGGTACCGACGATTACTTCGATGCCGTTGGCGCGCAGATCGCCGATGCAGTCGCGTGCGTCTTCGCGGGTGACGAAGCGCCGGTGCTCGATATCCAGCCCGAAACTCTGCTGGAAACTGCTGAACACCGGCACGTCGCTGGCGTGGGTGACCAGGCCGATGCGAGGTGCGATGCGTCGTGCACGCGCAAGCGCTTCCATCAGGTCGAAGCCGTTGGCCTGGATCGGTACCAGAGGCAGGTCCAGGCGGCCCCGCAGCCACGCCGCGTTTGAGCCACCGGCAATCACCACGTCGCAGTGTTCGCGGCGCAGGCGCTGGCCGATCACGTCCACCGCTTCCTCGAAGCCGAGGTTGATCTGCTCGATGCGGGCGCGGCGGTCGAACTCGGGAATGACGTCGCCGAGCAGTCCGGTCAAGCGCGAAACGCTGACGGTCCAGATCACCGGGCGGCCGGGGTCGGCGTCGGCATGGCGCAGGGGCGAGCGGGGCAGGTACATGGCAACGGCGCCGGGAAATGGTGTTTCATGATACATGCGTTTCAATGTTTCATATGTTTCATCGCTTCAGAGTGGTCATGCCTTTGAAATCAACCGCTTGCAGGTTGGCATGGTGTTTGCGCCTTACCCACCGTCTCCAATCTGGATTGCCGCATGACTGCTTTCACTCCCTTTTCCGCTGGTGCCCGCTTCCACGAGGCGCTGGCTGCCGAGTCGCCGCTGCAGGTGATCGGTGCGATCAACGCCAACCACGCGCTGCTGGCCAAGCGCGCCGGCTTCCGTGCCATCTACCTGTCCGGCGGCGGTGTGGCGGCCGGTTCGCTGGGCCTGCCGGACCTGGGCATCAACACCCTGGAAGACGTGCTGGTGGACGTGCGCCGCATCACCGACGTGTGCGACCTGCCGCTGATGGTCGACATCGACACCGGCTTCGGCCCGAGTGCGTTCAACATCGCCCGCACCGTGAAGTCGCTGATCAAGGCCGGCGCCGCGGCCTGCCATATCGAAGACCAGGTCGGCGCCAAGCGCTGCGGCCATCGCCCGGGCAAGGAGATCGTGTCGCAGGGTGAAATGGTCGACCGCGTGAAGGCTGCCGCCGATGCCAAGACCGATCCGGACTTCTTCCTGATCGCCCGTACCGATGCCATCCAGGTGGACGGCGTTGACAAGGCCATCGAGCGCGCCATTGCCTGCGTCGAAGCCGGCGCCGACGGCATCTTCGCCGAGGCCGCCTATGACCTGGATACCTACCGTCGCTTCGTCGATGCGGTGAAGGTGCCGGTGCTGGCCAACATCACTGAGTTCGGCGCCACCCCGCTGTTCAGCCGCGACGAGCTGGCCTCGGCCGGTGTGGCCATCCAGCTGTTCCCGCTGTCGGCCTTCCGCGCGGCCAACAAGGCCGCCGAGAACGTCTACCAGACGGTGCGCCGTGAAGGCCACCAGCGCGCACTGATCGACAGCATGCAGACCCGCGAAGAGCTGTATGACCGTATCGGTTACCACGCCTTCGAGCAGCAGCTCGATGCGCTGTTCGCCGCCAAGAAATAAGCAGTACCCTGCACCATCAAGTTTCGGAGGGAAACATGAACGATACGACCGCAACCCCGACCTTCAAGCCGAAGAAGTCCGTCGCCCTGTCCGGCACCGCTGCCGGCAACACCGCGCTGTGCAGCGTGGGCCGCAGTGGCAACGATCTGCACTACCGTGGCTACGACATCCTGGACCTGGCCAACACCAGCGAGTTCGAGGAAATCGCCTATCTGCTGGTGCACGGCAAGCTGCCGACCCGCGCCGAGCTGGTTTCGTACAAGGCCAAGCTGAAGTCGCTGCGTGGCATTCCGGCCGCGGTGAAGGCGGCGCTGGAAGAACTGCCGCCGTCGGCGCACCCGATGGACGTGATGCGCACTGGCGTGTCCGTACTCGGCTGCGTGTCGCCGGAAAAGGACGACCACAACCATCCGGGCGCGCGCGACATCGCCGACAAGCTGATGGCCTGCCTCGGCTCGATGCTGCTGTACTGGTACCACTGGAGCCACAACGGCCGCGCCATCGACGTGGAAACCGACGATGACTCCATCGGTGGTCACTTCCTGCACCTGCTGCATGGCGAGAAGCCGCAGGATTCGTGGGTGAAGGCGATGCACACCTCGCTGATCCTGTACGCCGAGCACGAGTTCAATGCCTCCACCTTCGCCTGCCGCGTCATCGCCGGCACCGGCAGCGACATGTACAGCGCGATCTGCGGTGGCATCGGTGCGCTGCGCGGTCCCAAGCATGGCGGTGCCAATGAAGTGGCCTTCGAAGTGCAGAAGCGCTACGACAATCCCGACGAGGCCGAGGAAGACATCAAGGCCCGCGTGGAGCGCAAGGAAGTGGTGATTGGTTTCGGCCACCCGGTCTACACCGTGTCCGATCCGCGCAACAAGGTGATCAAGGACGTGGCCCGCGAGCTGTCCGAAGAGCAGTCCAGCCTGAAGATGTACGACATTGCCGAGCGCCTGGAAACGGTCATGTGGGACATCAAGAAGATGTTCCCGAACCTGGACTGGTTCAGCGCCGTCAGCTATCACATGATGGGCGTGCCGACCGCGATGTTCACCCCCCTGTTCGTGATCGCCCGCACCGCCGGCTGGAGCGCGCACATCGTCGAACAGCGCATCGACGGCAAGATCATCCGCCCGAGCGCCAACTACATCGGCCCGGAAGATCGCGACTTCGTCGCCATCGACAAGCGCGCCTGATCACACCGCTGCACCCGCTGCATGCATCCGGCCGGCCTCGTGCCGGCCGGATGCCTTCACCGCCGTACCGCCGGCACCCGGCCCGCCACGAGCATTCCGCCAGCCCATGAATACCGATTACCGCAAGACCCTCCCCGGCACTTCGCTGGACTATTTCGACGCGCGTGCCGCTGTCGATGCGATTCAGCCGGGCGCCTATGCCACCCTGCCGTACGTGTCGCGCGTGCTGGCCGAAAACCTGGTACGTCGTTGCGATCCGGCCACGCTGACCGATTCGCTGAAGCAGCTGATCGGGCGTCGTCGTGATCTGGATTTCCCGTGGTTCCCCGCACGCGTGGTGTGCCATGACATTCTTGGCCAGACCGCACTGGTCGACCTGGCCGGCCTGCGCGACGCGATCGCCGACAAGGGCGGCGACCCGGCCAAGGTCAACCCGGTGGTGCCGGTGCAGCTGATCGTCGATCACTCGCTGGCGGTGGAATGCGGGGGTTACGATCCGCAGGCGTTCGAGAAGAACCGCGCGATCGAGGATCGCCGCAATGAGGACCGCTTCCACTTCATCGACTGGACCAAGCTGGCCTTCGAGAACGTGGACGTGATTCCGCCGGGCAACGGCATCATGCACCAGATCAACCTGGAGAAGATGTCGCCGGTGATCTACGTGCAGAACGGGGTCGCCTTCCCCGATACCTGCGTGGGTACCGACAGCCACACCCCGCATGTGGATGCGCTGGGCGTGATCGCGATTGGTGTTGGCGGCCTGGAAGCAGAGAACGTGATGCTGGGCCGCGCGTCCTGGATGCGCCTGCCGGACATCATCGGCGTCGAACTGACCGGCAAGCCGCAACCGGATATCACCGCCACCGACGTGGTGCTGGCACTGACCGAGTTCCTGCGCAAGGAACGCGTGGTGGGCGCCTGGCTTGAATTCTTCGGCGAGGGTGCCGCGGCACTGACCATCGGTGACCGCGCCACCATTTCCAACATGTGCCCCGAATATGGCGCAACCGCGGCGATGTTCTACATCGATGCGCAGACCATCGACTACCTGCGCCTGACCGGGCGCGAGGAATCGCAGGTGGCGCTGGTGGAAAACTACGCACGCGGCACCGGCCTGTGGGGCGATGATCTGGCCACCGCGCAGTACGAGCGCGTGCTGCGCTTCGATCTGTCCACCGTGGTGCGCAACATGGCCGGCCCGAGCAATCCGCACCGTCGCCTGCCGGTGGCCGAGCTGGCCGAGCGCGGCATCGCCGACGCCGCCAAGCTGGAGGCGGGCCGGGCCGAGCAGGCGCAGGGTCTGATGCCGGATGGCGCGGTGATCATCGCCGCCATTACCAGCTGCACCAACACCTCCAACCCGCGCAACGTGATCGCCGCCGCACTGCTGGCGCGCAAGGCCAACGAGCGTGGCCTGCTGCGCAAGCCCTGGGTGAAGTCCTCGCTGGCGCCAGGCTCCAAGGCGGTGCAGTTGTACCTGGAAGAATCCGGCCTGCTGCCGGACCTGGAGAAGCTGGGCTTCGGCATCGTCGCCTTCGCCTGCACCACCTGCAACGGCATGAGCGGTGCGCTCGATCCGGCCATCCAGCAGGAGATCATCGACCGCGACCTGTATTCCACCGCCGTGCTGTCGGGCAACCGCAACTTCGATGGCCGCATCCACCCGTACGCCAAGCAGGCCTTCCTGGCCTCGCCGCCGCTGGTGATCGCCTACGCCATCGCCGGCACCATGCGTTTCGATATCGAGAAGGACGTGCTGGGTGTGGATGGCGACGGCAACGAGGTGCGCCTGAAGGACATCTGGCCGAGCGATGCCGAGATCGACGCCGTGGTGAAGGCGGCAGTGAAGCCGGAGCAGTTCCGCAGCGTCTACAACCCGATGTTCAACGTGCGCGTGGAGCACGGTGCGGCGGTCAGCCCGCTGTACGACTGGCGCCCGCAGAGCACCTACATCCGCCGCCCGCCGTACTGGGAAGGCGCCCTGGCCGGTGAGCGCGCGCTGTCTGGCATGCGCGCATTGGCGGTGCTGCCGGACAACATCACCACCGACCACCTGTCGCCGTCCAACGCGATCCTGGCCTCCAGCGCTGCCGGCGAATACCTGGCGAAGATGGGCCTGCCGGAAGAGGACTTCAATTCCTACGCGACCCACCGCGGCGACCACCTGACCGCGCAACGCGCCACGTTCGCCAATCCCAAGCTGTTCAACGAGATGGTGCGCAACGAGGATGGCAGCGTGAAGCAGGGCTCGCTGGCGCGCGTGGAGCCGGAAGGCAAGGTGATGCGCATGTGGGAAGCGATCGAGACCTACATGGAGCGCAAGCAGCCGCTGATCATCATTGCCGGCGCCGACTACGGCCAGGGTTCTTCGCGCGACTGGGCCGCCAAGGGCGTGCGCCTGGCCGGCGTGGAGGCGATCGTGGCCGAGGGCTTCGAGCGGATTCACCGCACCAACCTGATCGGCATGGGCGTGCTGCCGCTGGAGTTCAAGCCGGGCACCACCCGCCTGAGCCTGGGCATCGACGGCACCGAGACATTTGACGTGACGGGTGAGCGCACGCCGCGCGCCGAGCTGACCCTGGTCATCCATCGCCGCGACGGCCAGCAGGTGATCGTGCCGGTCACCTGCCGCCTGGACAGTGACGAGGAAGTGGCGATCTACGAGGCAGGCGGCGTGCTGCAGCGTTTCGCCCAGGACTTCCTGGAAGGGGCCAAGGTGGCGTAAGAAGCCTGACGGCCCGGCAACGGGCCGTCTTTATCTGCAAGGAACACATCCATGACCTTCCTCCCGCAACTCCGTATTCCCGCCACCTACATGCGTGGCGGCACCAGCAAGGGCGTGTTCTTCCGCCTGCAGGACCTGCCCGACGCCGCGCAGGTGCCAGGCACCGCGCGCGATGCGCTGTTGATGCGCGTGATCGGCTCGCCCGATCCGTATGGCAAGCAGACCGACGGCATGGGTGGCGCCACCTCCAGCACCAGCAAGTGCGTGATCATCTCCACCGCCTCGGTGCCGGACCACGACGTGGACTACCTGTACGGGCAGGTCTCGATCGATACCGCCTTCGTCGACTGGAGCGGCAACTGCGGCAACCTCAGTACCGCGGTCGGCCCGTTCGCCATCGCCAATGGCCTGATCGATCCGGCCCGCGTGCCGCGCGATGGCCTGTGCACCGTGCGTATCTGGCAGGCCAACATCGGCAAGACCATCATTGCCCATGTGCCGATGCGCGACGGGCAGGTGCAGGAGATCGGCGATTTCGAGCTGGATGGCGTGACCTTCCCGGCCGCCGAGATCCAGCTTGAATTCATTGATCCGTCCGACGACGGCGATGCCGGCGCGATGTTCCCGACCGGCAACCTGGTGGACACGCTGGACGTACCGGGCGTAGGCAGTTTCGAGGTGACGATGATCACCGCCGGCATCCCGACCATCTTCCTCAACGCCGCCGACCTGGGCTACACCGGCACCGAGCTGCAGCCGGCGATCAACGAGGACAAGGCGGCGCTGGAGCGCTTTGAGAAAATCCGTGCCTACGGTGCAGTGCGCATGGGCCTGATCTCGAAGCTGGAAGACGCGGCCACCCGCCAGCACACGCCGAAGGTGGCCTTCGTGGCGCCGGCACAGGACTACGTGTCGTCCAGCGGCAAGTCGATTTCTGCGGCGGACATCGACCTGCACGCGCGCGCGCTGTCGATGGGCAAGCTGCACCACGCGATGATGGGTACCGCTGCGGTGGCCATCGGCACTGCAGCAGCAATTCCCGGAACGCTGGTAAACCGTGCAGCAGGCGGCGGCGAGCGCGAAGCGGTGACCTTCGGCCATCCGTCCGGCACGTTGCGCGTGGGTGCGCAGGCGGCACGCGTTGACGGGCAGTGGACAGTAAGCAAGGCCATCATGAGCCGCAGCGCCCGTGTGCTGATGGAAGGCAAGGTGCGGGTGCCGGCCGAGTAACCAGCCGATCGGCGCTCGCATCACACGCTTAGGTAGATGCCAACCTTGGTTGGCATGGCATTGGCACCGCCCGGGCAATGTCCGGCGCCAACCAAGGTTAGCGACTACCGGGATGCGCGGCCTGACCTGCTTTTCTGAAGAGGAGATCGACGATGTCCGACAACCCCACCCCATCCAACGAGCGTGCAGCGTGGGATGCGCTGCTGGTGGACATCGTCGATTACGTGCGCGATGCGCGCATCGACTCCGCACCGGCATTCCAGACCGCGCACCACTGCCTGCTCGACACGCTGGGCTGCGGGCTGGAGGCACTGTCCTTCCCGGCCTGCAGCAAGCTGCTCGGTCCCCTGGTGCCGGGCATCAGCGTGGTCAACGGTGCGCATGTGCCAGGTACGCACTATGTGCTGGACCCGGTGCAGGCCGCGTTCAATATCGGCGCGATGGTGCGCTGGCTGGATTTCAACGACACCTGGCTGGCTGCCGAGTGGGGCCATCCGTCGGACAATCTCGGTGGCATCCTGGCGGTCTGCGATTGGCTGGGACGCAACGCGCAGGCCCTGCGCCGCCCGCCGCCGACCGTGCACGACGTGCTGCTGGCGATGATCAAGGCGCATGAGATCCAGGGCGTGCTGGCACTGCAGAATTCCTTCAACCGGGTCGGGCTGGACCATGTGGTGCTGGTAAAGGTGGCGACCACCGCCGTGGTCGCGCAGCTGCTCGGGCTGGACCGCGAACGCATGCTCAACGCGCTGTCGCTGGCCTGGGTCGATGGCCAGGCCCTGCGCACCTACCGGCATGCGCCCAACACCGGCTCCCGCAAAAGCTGGGCTGCCGGTGATGCCACCAGCCGGGGCGTGCGCCTGGCGTTGATCGCGGCAACCGGCGAAATGGGATACCCCAGCGTGCTCAGTGCACCCACCTGGGGGTTCGAGGCCGTTTCGATGCATGGCCGGGCGCTGACCCTGGGGCGTCCGTTGGGCAGCTACGTGATGGAAAACGTACTGTTCAAGATCAGCTATCCGGCCGAGTTCCACGGCCAGACCGCGGTGGAGGCGGCCATCACGCTGCACCAGCAGCTGCGCGTGGCCGGGCGGCGCGTCGAGGACATCGAACACATCGCCATCCGCACGCAGGACGCCTGCATCCGCATCATCGACAAGCAGGGCCCGCTGCATAACCCGGCCGACCGCGACCACTGCGTGCAGTACATGATCGCCATCGCGCTGCTGCATGGGCGGTTGGTGGCCGAGGACTACGAGGACGATGTCGCCGCCGATCCACGCATCGACGCATTGCGCGCAAAGATGGCCTGTCACGAGGATCCGCAGCTCAGCGCCGACTACCTGGACCCGGCCAAGCGCAGCATCGCCAACGGCCTGCGTGTGCGTTTCAGCGATGGCAGTGAGCTGCCTGAGGTGCTGGTGGAGTATCCGCTTGGCCACGCCCGCCGCCGCGAGGAAGGGATTCCCTTGCTGATGGACAAGTTCCGCCGGCACCTGGCCCACCGTTTCCCGACCGCCCAGCAGCAGCGCATCCTGGCCGCATCGCTGGACCCGGTGGCGCTGGCGTCGATGGCGGTGACCGACTACGTGGACCTGTACCTGCCGGGGTAGGGGCGCTTCGCCGGCTCTGGCGCTGCGCGTGCTTGACGGGCACGTGCCTCGACCCGCTTTGGTAGGTGCGAACCTTGGTTGGCATGGCCGACGCCAACCAGGGGTGGCATCTACCGGGATGCTTTGGTCCACGCTGCAGTCTGCAGAGGTTCCTCAGAGATAGTGTAATCCCGCGATAGCGATAGGCTCAGCCGGATCAGATCACATATGTGGAAAGGCATCCGTAGTCCGTTCGCACCGAGATGGCATTGTCTCCCGTCCATGCAATATGCGCGGTACGCACCACATGATCGACGGGAAAGCGTCGAATTTCCCTCATGTCTGCAAAGTCATAAAGTGCAATATGACCGCGGTGCATGACGGCCAATCGCTTGCTGTCGCAGTCCAGTGCAAAGTCAGTTCGTGTCATATCAGTGAACTCCGGCCACCCGGGGCGGGATTCGCCTGTTGCCGCCTCCAGGCACAGCAGGCGCCACCGTCCATACTGTTCCAAGGCCAACAACCAGCGTCCATCCGCGCTCCACTCCATCTTGACGATCATTTCAAAATCAGCCTGATGTCGGCGCACGGTCTTGGCCTGGGCGACATCGATGTACTCGATCTCACCCGGATTGGCACAGCAGGCAAGCATCGTGGCATCCGCTGAGAGCGTGCCCATCATCTGCTCGGAATGCCCGCCAACCATCGCAGGGGAGCGCACCAGCTGCATGATGTGCCTTCCATCGTCGAGTCTCATTACCGTTACCTGCTCACCGTCATGCCATGCGGCATGCCCGTTGGACCTTGTCAGGAAGGGCGATGACAGTACGGATGCGTCGCTGATCCGCTGGGGAGGACTGCCATCTGAAGGCCAAAGGTAGATTCCAGAGTCGAATCGAATCAGGAATCCTGTTCGGTCATCCGTAGGTAGTGCCGACCAGGCAAGGTCCGTCTTGCTTGATCGCCAACCATGGATGATCTCAGTGTCTTCACCAATGAGCAGCAACATGTCGGTTGCCGCACCATGCGTGTCTTCGTCCTGGTGCTGATTGGTCGCCAGCTTCCCATTGCAACCCGCAATCATCAGGGCTCCCGTGTACCCCCCGCCAATGTAACGATGCATGCAGGGTTCGCCTGCGGCAGCAGCAGGGTTCACGAGTACGAAGCCCTTTTTCAGCCGCGACCACTCCTGTTTGATGGCCCATTTCAGTGCCTCGTCGGGACTCGGGAAGTCTTTCAACTGTGACTTCAGCTTCCCCGGGATTCCGGAGGTGACTTCGACAGTACCTCGGTCACATCGTGTACCCCAGACCTTACCGGTCGCTGGATCCTGAATCATGCGTACTCGTGTCATTGCAATGTTCACTGCTGTCCAGAAGGCCTGATGCCGATGCTACAGCGGCGACTGAAGGCCGATTGGGAAGTCGCTCACTCGAGGGTTGAACCCGTCACTTTGGGGCGGCTTCGGCCTTCTCTCCGCCAGGACATTGCGCGCCACGATTGGGGGGAGCGCCCGATCCCAAGCCAGACAGGTTGCCTGCATCGGCCTGTGCCTGGCGCAGCGGGGGAGGGCGCTTGGGTAGGTGCCAACCTTGGTTGCCACGGCTATCGCCAACCAAGGTTGGCGGCTACCGATCCCGCCGGGCATGGCCCGGCGCTACCCCGCCGATGCGCTCCTGCCGAATTCGCGTCAACACCTTGACGCGGCCTGCCTATAATGGCCACCTCGATCAAGGAGTGACGACATGAGCGGTCCGGCACGGCGGAAGCGGTGGGGTTGGGCGGCGGCTGTACTGGCAGGAGGCCTGTTGCTGGGTCTGGCCGGCTGCCGCAATGACAGCGGGCAGCTGCCCAAGGCCAGCGGCGAAGCCATCGCCACCAAGGCCGAGCAGGTGAAGGAGTTCACCCTGCTGCGCGCCTACCCGGACCAGAAGAGTGAAGGCCTGTCGCTGGCGCTGGAGTTCTCGCGCCCGCTGGTCGGCACCCAGGATTTCGACAAGCTGGTGCGGTTCGAGGAGAAGGTCGGTAACGATGACAGCAGCTGGACCCTGTCCGACGACGGCCTGACCCTGCGCTATCCCTTCGTCGAGGCCGGCAAGGAATTCAGCCTGGTAGTCTCCCCGGACCTGCTGGCCGCCGATGGCAGCCGGTTGGGCAAGGAACTGAAGCAGAAGGTGTTCAGCGGCGAGCTGAAGCCGGTGGCCGGCTTTGCCTCGCAGGGCAGCGTGCTGCCGGCCAAGGACAGCCGCGGCCTGCCGGTGGTGTCGGTGAACGTGCCCGAGGTCGATGTCGAGTTCCTGCGCGTGCGCGAGAAGGACCTGCCGACCTTCTTCAGCCAGTACCAGCGCGGCGGCCGCCGTGGCAGCTGGGAGCTGAGCAGCGACTACGAGCGCAGCCCGATCAGCAAGCTGGCCGAGCCGGTCTACGTCAACCGCTTCATCCTGGGGGGCAAGCAGAACGAGCGGGTGCTGACCTACCTGCCGACCCAGGACATCAAGGAACTACAGGAGCCCGGGCTGTACTTCGCGCTGCTCAAGCGCACCGGTGACTATGAAGGCGAGTTCGATACCGCGTTCTTCTCGGTCAGCGACATCGGCCTGCATACCCGTGCCTACAAGGACAAGTTGTTCGTCCATACCGCCGCGCTGAAGGACGGTGCCTCGCTGAAGGGCATCGACCTGCGCGTGCTCGATGCCAAGGGCGAGGTGGTGCTGAAGGGCAGCACCGACAGCAACGGCAACGCGCTGTTGAACTACACCCTGGATGCCACCCACGTGCTGGTGGCCAGCAGCGGCAAGGACACCAGCTTCCTGCCATTCAACCAGCCCGCGCTGGACCTGAGCGAGTTCGCGGTGGCCGGGCGTGACAATGCCTGGTTCGACGTCTACGCCTGGTCTGGTCGTGACCTGTACCGCCCCGGCGAGACCGTGCGCCTGTCCGCACTGCTGCGCGACAACGATGGCAAGCCGGTCAAGGCACAACCGGTGTTCCTGCGCCTGAAGCAGCCGGACGGCAAGACCTTCCGCGAAACGCGCCTGCAGCCGGGCGAACAGGGCTACATCAACTTCGAGCAGACCATCCCCGCCGAGGCGCCGACCGGGCGCTGGCAGGTCGAGTTCCGTACCGACCCGGCCAGCAAGGAAGCGATCCAGGGCATCACCCTGCGCATCGAGGAATTCCTGCCCGAGCGCATGAAGCTGGACCTGGACAGCGCGCAGAAGACGCTGAAGCCGGGCGAAGAACTGCGCCTGCAGGCCAACGGTGCCTATCTGTATGGCGCCCCGGCCGATGGCAACCGTTTCACCGCACGCATGGCGGTGGCCGCCGAGCAGAAGCCGGTGGAAGGGATGCCGGGCTATTTCTTCGGCGACCCGACGCTGCAGCTGCCGCGCGAAGCCAAGGATGTGATCGATACCAAGCTGCCGGCCAATGGCCAGCTGCGCGAAGACGTCGCACTGCCGGAAGAGGCGACCAAGGCCAAGGCGCCGATCGCGGTGGTGCTGTCGGGCAGCCTGTATGAAACCGGTGGCCGCACGGTTACCCGCACCCTGAAGCGGGTGGTGTGGCCGGCGGCCGCACTGGTGGGCGTGCGCCCGCTGTTCAACCCCGACGATGGTGCCGATGCCAACGGCAATGCGCGTTTCGAGCTGATGCGCGTGGATGCGGCCGGCAAACCGCAGCCGGCCAAGGGCCTGAAGATCACCCTGGTGCGCGAACTGCGTGATTACCACTGGACCTTCAACGACAACCGTTGGGATTACGATTTCACCCGCCGCTTCGAGAACAAGGAAACCCGCACCGTCGATGCCGGCGCCAGCGCGGTGGCCTTCGATTTCGCCGTGGAATGGGGCGAGTACCGGGTGGACGTGTTCGATCCATCCACCGGCCTGACCAGCCGCTATCCGTTCCGCGCCGGCTGGAGCTGGGGCGATGACAACCGTGGCCTGGATGCGCGCCCGGACAAGATCAAGCTGGGCCTGGACAAGACCGGCTACAAGGCCGGTGACACCCTGGAAGTGACGGTGACCCCGCCACATGCTGGCAAGGGCGTGCTGATGGTCGAGACCGACCGCATGCTGTACGTGCAGGACATCGACGCCAAGCCGGGTGCCACGTTCAAGATTCCGGTCACCGCCGACTGGGAGCGCCACGATGTCTACATCACCGCACTGGTGTTCCGCGGTGGCAGCGCGCCGAGCAAGATCACCCCGGCCCGTGCGGTCGGCGTGGTGCACGTGCCGATGGACCGCAAGGGCCGCACCGTGGCCGTGGGGCTGTCGGCGCCCAAGCAGATGCGGCCGGAGCAGGACCTGCCGGTGACGGTGAGCGCACCGCAGCTGGCCGGCAAGATGGCACACGTCACCGTTTCGGCGGTGGACGTGGGCATCCTCAACATCACCCGCTTCCCGGTGCCCGATGCCGGTGCGCATTTCTTCGCCCAGCGTCGTCTCGGCATCGATGCCTACGACATCTACAGCCGGGTGATCGAGAGCTTCGATGGTGGCAGCGGCAAGCTGAAGTTCGGCGGCGACATGGCACTGCAGGCGCTGCCGCAGGCCAAGCGGCCGACCGCGCGGGTGCAGACCGTGGACCTGTTCTCCGGCCCGGTGCAGCTGGATGCCAAGGGCATCGCCCGCATCCGCCTGAAGGTGCCGGACTTCAACGGCACACTGCGGGTGTCGGCGCTGGTCTACAGCGATGACCAGTACGGCAAGCGCGATGTGGAGACCGTGGTACGTGCGCCGATCCTGGCCGAGGCCAGCATGCCGCGCGTACTGGCGCCGGGCGACCGCAGCACGGTCACCCTGGATGTCCAGAACTTCACCGGCAAGCCGGGCCAGTTCAACGTGCGGGTGGACAGCGAAGGGCCGCTGGCCCTGGGCGAGGGCACGCGCAGCGTGCAGCTCGATGCCGATGCCAAGACCACCTTGAGCTTCCCGTTGTCGGCGCGCGAGGGGCACAGCGTGGCGAAGGTGCGTGTGCGCGTGGACGGCAATGGTTTCAAGGCCGACCGCCGCTACGAGCTGCCGGTGCGTGCGGCCTGGCCGCAGGTGCTGCGATCGCAGGTGCGCACACTCGATCCGTTGGCGGCGGTCAGCCTCGATGGCAGCCTGATGGACGGGCTGATGACCGAGTCGGTCAATGCCCGCCTGCTGGTCAGCCCGCTGCCGCCGATTCCATTCGCCAGCGCGCTGCAGGGTGCGCTGAACTATCCGTATGGCTGTGCCGAGCAGACCACCAGCAAGGGCTACGCCGCACTGATCCTGGATCAGGCGACCTCGTCGATGCTCGGTGCCGATGGCCTGGATGCCAAGACCCGCCGCGAGCGCATGGAAGGCGCGTTCGGGCGACTGGCATCGATGCAGGTGGCCAATGGCAACTTCTCGATGTGGGGCGACGACGGCTATGTGAACCCGTGGCTGACGCCGTACATCGCCGAGTTCCTGCTGGATGCCAAGGACGGTGGCTTTGCGGTGCCGGACAACGTGCTGCAGAAGGCGTTGAACCGCCTGAGCGAAGACCTGCTGTCCGGCGGCAACCAGTTCTACGGGCAGGAAAAGCGCGAGAGCCTGAAGTTCGCCAACCAGGCGTATTCGGGCTACGTGCTGGCGCGGGTCAACCGTGCGCCGCTGGGTACGCTGCGCACGCTGTACGACAACGAGCGCAGCAAGGCCGTCGGTGGCCTGTCGCTGGTCCATCTGGGCGTGGCACTGTCGCTGCAGGGTGACGCCAAGCGTGGCCAGGCTGCGCTGGCGGCCGGCTTTGCCAAGTCCAGCAGTGAACGTCCGTCGTACTTTGGCGACTACGGCAGTGCAGTGCGCGATGACGCGTTGATGATTGCACTGACCCACGAAAACAAGCTGGCCAAACCGGCCTGGGATGCACGCGCAGTCGATCTCGGCCGCGGCCTGGATGCCCGCCGCAACAGTGGCTGGATGTGGCTGAGCACGCAGGAACAGGTCGCCATCGCGCGACTGGGCAAGGCGCTGGCGGCCAACCAGAAGGCGCTGGTGGCCGGTGAACTGGTGATCGGTGGCAACACCGAGAGCGTCGGCGAGCGCAAGCTGTTCGGCCGCAACTTCAGTGCCAGCGAACTGGCCAGCGGCGTGCGGTTCACCCCGCAGGGGCAGCCGCCGATGTTTGCCAGCATTGATGTGGCCGGCATCCCGCGCACTGCGCCGGCACCGGACAACAGCGTGATCGGCGTGGAGCGCAGCTACTTCGGCACCGACGGCAAGCCGTGGTCGCCGCGTCCGCTGAAGGAAGGCGAAGCCCTGATCGTGCGGGTCACGGTCACCTCCGACAGCGAGATGCCCGATGCGCTGCTGACCGACCTGCTGCCGGCCGGCCTGGAGATCGAGAACCTCAACCTGGGCGATGCCAAGCAGTGGGCCGACGTGGTGGTGGACGGGATCACCATCAGCGATCGCAGCGAGGCGGCCGACACCAAGCATGAAGAGTTCCGCGATGACCGCTACGTGGCAGCGCTGAAGCTCTCGCGCGGCAGCAAGGCCAATGTGTTCTATCTGGTGCGCGCGGTCACCCCGGGAACATACTCGGTGCCGCCGCCGCTGGTGGAAGACATGTACCGGCCGCAGCTGCGCGGTGTGGGCCGCAGCAACCCGACGACGCTGACGGTGGTACAGCCGTGATCGTGCGGACGGGCCGCGACGGTGCGGCCCGTCCCACAGGGTGCCGTGGATGAATGCAGGAACACTGAAAACGCGGCTGCCGCGCCTGCGCCAGCCGCTGCAATCACTGTGGCCGTGGCTGCGCTGGGGCACGGCGGCGTTGCTGGTGGTGCTGCTGGTGCTGGATTTCGTCTTCCCGCCGCCGTTGCCGAAGCAGCGCGACACCAGCACGCTGGTGGTGGCCGCCGATGGCAGCCCGCTGCGTGCGTTCGCCGATGCCGAAGGTGTCTGGCGCTACCCGGCATCGGTGGACAGCGTCTCGCCGCTGTATCTGCAGGCATTGCTGACCTACGAGGACCGCTGGTTCTGGCGGCATCCGGGCATCAATCCGCTGGCCATCGCGCGGGCCGGCAGCCAGCTGCTGCGTGGCGGGCGCATTGTGTCCGGCGGTTCGACCCTGACCATGCAGGTGGCGCGCATCCTCGACCCGCATACGCGCACGCCCTGGGGCAAGCTGAAGCAGATGCTGCGCGCGGTGCAGCTGGAAGTGCATCTGTCCAAGCAGCAGATCCTGGCCCTGTACCTGGAGCGCGCGCCTTACGGGGGCACCATCGAGGGCGTGGAAGCGGCCAGCTGGGCGTACTTGGGCAAGCCGGCCGCACAGCTTTCGCACGCCGAAGCCGCATTGCTGGCCGTGCTGCCGCAGGCGCCAAGCCGGCTGCGCCCTGACCGGCATCCCGAAGCCGCACAGAAGGCCCGCGACAAGGTGCTGGCGCGCATGGCCGAGCTGGGTGCGTGGACGCCGGACGAAGTGGAAGACGCGCGCATCGAGAACGTGGTGGCGCGCTCGCTGCGTCCACCGCTGCATGCCGCACTGCTTGCGCAGCGGCTGCATTCGGCGCAACCGGGCAAGGCACGCATCCAGAGCAGCATCGACATCGGACTGCAGCGCACGCTGGAAGAGCGCGTGGCCAGTTACTTCTCGACATTGCCCGAACGCACTTCGGCCGCACTGCTGGTGGTCGACAACCAGACCCTGCAGGCCCGTGCCTACGTTGGCACGCTGTCATTCGGCGACCGCCAACGCCTGGGCCATGTGGACATGGTGCAGGCCTGGCGGTCGCCGGGCTCGACCCTCAAACCCTTCCTGTACGCGATGGCGCTGGACGATGGCCTGATCCATTCCGAGAGCCTGCTGGTGGATGCACCGCAGAGCTTCGGCAATTATCGGCCGGGCAATTTCGATGCGGCGTTCAACGGGCCGATCAGTGCCGCCAGCGCGCTGCGCCTGTCGTTGAACGTGCCGTCGGTGGATCTGTTGCAGCGGGTGGGTGCGGCGCGTTTTGCCGCACGCCTGTCGCACTCGGGCATCCAGCTGCGGTTCCCGCCGGGCAGCTCGCCCAACCTGTCGCTGATCCTGGGGGGCACCGGTGCGCGCCTGGAAGATCTGGTGGGTGCGTTCGCCGCGCTCAATCGCAACGGCATCGCCGGTCGCGTGCGCTACACCGATGACGAACCGATGATCGAACGTCGGCTGGCATCGCCCGGTGCCAGCTGGATCGTGCGCGAGATGCTGGAATCCAATCCGCGGCCCGGCTACGGGGTCGGTACGTTCGATGTCGGCGGGCGGCCGCGCGTGGCTTGGAAGACCGGCACCAGCTACGGCTACCGGGATGCCTGGGCGATCGGCAGCACCCGTCACTACACGGTGGGCGTGTGGGTCGGGCGACCGGACGGCACGCCGTTGCCGGGCCAGTACGGGGCGGTCACCGCGCTGCCGCTGATGTTCGAAGTGGTCGACAGTCTGCCGCGCCAGCGCGGTGATGCGGCCGCCGCGCCGATGCCGGCCAGCGTGACCCAGGCCGATGTCTGCTGGCCCACCGGGGAACGCGCCGAAGGACTGTCGCCGGCGCTGTGCCAGCGCCGGTTGTCGGCGTACCTGCTGGATGGCGCTGCGCCCCCGACCTTCCCCGAGCGCGAGGCGCGCCGCTGGCAGCCGGGCCGGCAGCGCTACATCGCCGATGCACGCACCGGTCTGCGCCTGTCGGCAGATTGCAGCGCGCCGCACGAGGAGGTCGCGCGCGAGATCGCACGCTGGCCGGCGCTGTTGTCGCCCTGGCTGCCGCAGGCCACCCGCGATGCCTCGCAGCTTCCTGCGTTGGCCGCCGATTGCCGCGATGACGGGCGCGAGGCCAGCGTGGCCCTGCATATCGATGGCATCAACCAGGGCGCGACGCTGGCACGTGCACCCAATGCAGAACACGGCGTGCGCCTGCAGTTGCGCGCGCTGGGCAGTGAGCAGGCGGTGGATTGGCTGCTGGACGGGCGCTGGATCGCACAGACCCGGGGGGCACAGCTGATGCAGCGTGAGTTCGCCGACCCGGGCACCCATACGCTGACCGCGCTGGCTGCGGATGGTGCGTGGACGCAGGTACGGTTCAACGTGCTTCGTTGACGCCGGGCGTGGCCCGGCGCTGCCGGTGCACCGGGCCCTGGTGCCAACCTTGGTTGGCACGTGGCAGAACGCCCACCAAGGTGGGCATCTACCAGATCATTCGCCGATCCACCCATCGAGCAGGTCGGCGAACTCGTCGGCGTGCTCTTCTTCCTGCGCGAGGATCTGTTCGAGGATGCGCTTGGTGGTGGTATCGCGGTCGCCGATGAAGTTGATCATCTCGCGGTAGCTGTCGATGGCGATGCGCTCGGCAATCAGGTTCTCGCGCACCATGTCACGCAGATCGCTGCCTTCCTTGTACTCGGCATGCGAGCGTGCCGTGAGCGTGTCGGGGTTGAGGTCCGGCGCGCCACCGAGCTGCACGATGCGCTCGGCCAGCATGCCGGCGTGCGCCTGTTCCTGCTGCGCGTGTTCGAGGAACTCGGCCTTCACTGCATCGGCGAGCATTCCCTTGGCCATGAAGTAGTGCCGGTAATAGCGCAGCACGCACACATACTCGGTGGCGAGCGCATCGTTCAGCAGCTTGATCACCACCTTGCGGTCGGCACTGTAGCTGTCGGTGATCGCGCCGTCTTCGATGTTGCGGCGTGCATTCTCACGCAGCGTACTGCGATCGCTGATGCCGGGCACGCTGGAGCGGGCGGTGGGGGCGTTGCTGCGTTTGGCTGGCTTGCTGGACATGGCTGGCCGGTTCCTCTGCTGTGGGGGTTTCAGGTGGGCAGGTGTTCCAGCACGTAATCGGCTGAAGACACCTCGAACTGACCGGGTTCCTCGATCCATGCCGCACGTACAACGCCATCCACCACATACAGGGCGAAACGGCGCGAGCGGATGCCCATCCCCGATGCGCTGGCGTCCAGCTCCAGGCCAAGTGCGCGGGTCAGTTCGGCATTGCCGTCGGACAGCATCATCAGTCCCTCGGGTACCTGCTGGTCGCTGGCCCAGGCCTTCATCACGAACGGATCGTTGACCGCCATGCAGTAGACGTCGATGCCGCGCTTGCGGAATGCATCGAATTTCTCGACGAAGCCGGGCAGGTGACGCGCCGAGCAGGTAGGGGTAAAGGCACCGGGCACGGCGAACAGCACCACCTTGCGTGCATCGAACAGGGCGTGGGTATCCAGCGTTTCAATGCCCTCGCGGATGCGCTTGAGGGTCACTTCCGGAATGCGGTCGCCGACATGGATGGTCATGGGAACTCCTTGCTGGGGCAGGCTAGTGGGCCGGATGGGACGGAGGCGTCAAGACATTGGAAACGTCGCGTGCAGGCCCCATCTTCGGGGTCCGACGCAGCGACTTCCAGTCACAGGGTGGGGCAGCGCGATGGCAGGCGCATTGCGCTGGATCAGTTGACCTCACCCGTGCCGCACAGGGGGCGGGGTAGCATCGCCGGCGCGTAGAATGAACCCGGGGCCACGCCACCGGCGCGGCCGAAGCGAATCGAGGTAGCTGGATGGAATTCAAGGATTATTACGCCACCCTGGGGGTGGAACCGAGCGCGGGCGAGGCGGAAATCAAGACCGCCTACCGTCGGCTGGCACGCAAGTACCACCCGGACGTCAGCAAGGAAGCCGGGGCGGAGGACAAGTTCAAGGCGATCAACGAGGCCTACGAGGCGCTGCGTGATCCGGAAAAGCGCGCCGCCTATGACCAGCTGCGCGCGCAGGGCTACCGCCCGGGCGAAGAATTCAACGTACCGCCGAACTACGGCGGCGGCGGGTTCAATTTCGAGGAAGTGTTCGGCGGCGGTGGCGCCAATGGCGGCTTCAGCGACTTCTTCGAAAGCCTGTTCGCACGCCAGCGCGGTGGCCAGGGGGCGGGCCCCGGGCCCGGTTTCAGCAGCCAGGGCCATGCGCCCAACCGCGATACGCGGGCCAAGCTGTCGGTACCGCTGGAAGCGGCCTACAACGGTGACAGCCTGCGCATCACCGTCAACGGCAAGCAGCTGGATGTCCGCGTGCCCAAGGGGATCCGTCCCGGGCAGGTGATCCGCCTGGCCGGGCAGGGCAACCATGGCGGCAATCTGCTGTTGGAAGTGGAATACGCCGCCCACCCGCAGTTCGAGGTCGACGGCCGCAACATCCTGCACACGCTGCCGGTCACTCCGTGGCAGGCCGCGCTGGGCACCAGCATCAGCGTGCCGACCCTGGGCGGGGCGGTGGAGCTGAAGATTCCGGCCGGTTCCGATGCGGGCCGCAAACTGCGCCTGCGTGGGCGTGGCCTGCCGGGCAGCCCCGAGGGTGATCAGATCGTGGAGCTGGAGATCGTTGCCCCGGCTGCGACCGACGAGGCGCAGAAGAAGGCCTACCGGAACCTTGCAAAGGCTTTTGGCGAGACGATCTGACGGTAGCGCCGGGCCATGCCCGGCGGATTCGAACGCGTGCCAACCAAGGTTGGCACCTGCCGGGGGCGCTGCTTCAGCCCTGCCCGGCGAACACCCGCTCCAGCACCTCGGACAACTCGTCTTCCGAGAACGGCTTGGTGATATAGGCCTTCGCGCCCTGGCGCATGCCCCACATGCGGTCGGTGTCCTGGTCCTTGGTGGTCACCAGGATCACCGGGATATGCCGGGTTGCCTCGTCGCGGGCAAGCGTGCGGGTGGCCTGGAAGCCATTGAGGTTGGGCATCACCACATCCATCAGCACCAGGTCGGGCAGCTCGGCCTTGGCGGTTTCCACGCCGGCCGCGCCATCGGTGGCGGTCAGGATCTGGTGCCCGAGCTTCTCGACGATGCGCTGTATCCCCAACAGCTGCGACGGTGAGTCGTCGACGATCAGAATGCGTGCCATGTTGTTCCCCATGTAATGCCCGAAGTGTAGTGCGGGCATCGTGTCGGCGGGAGGACGGCGGCTGCCGTCCGTCGCCTGCCTGCGACGTTCAGTCGATCCGCACCACGGTGCGGCCCAGGGAGCCACCGGCCAGCATGCGATCAAACACCGCAGGCAGGCCATCCAGGCCGACTTCGGCAGTGCAGATGCGATCCAGGTGCTGTGGTTTCCACTGGTTGCCCAGGCGTGCCCAGACCTCTTCGCGCAGCGCGCGTGGTGCATTGGCCGAGGACACGCCCAGCAGCGAAACGCCGCGCAGGATGAACGGCATTACGGTCATATCAAGTGTCGGGCTGGCCGCCAGCCCGGCGCTGACCACGCTGCCATAGGGCACGGTCTGTGCCAGCAGGCTTGCCAGCATCGGCCCGCCGGCGTTGTCCAGGCCACCACCGAAGCACGCCGACTGCAGCGGCCCGGTATCGGCCAGTGCCTCGCGCGGCAGCACCTCGGCAGCGCCGATGTCGCGCAGGAAGCTGGCCTGCTCGGGCTTGCCGCTGATCGCGTGTACGGCATAGCCGGCACGGCTGAAGATATCCACGGCCAGCGCGCCAACCCCGCCGCTGGCGCCGGTGACCGCCAACGGCCCCTGCTCGGGCGTCTGCCGGTTGTCCTGCAGGCGCAGCAGCGCCAGTGCCGCGGTGAAGCCGGCAGTGCCCAGCACCATCGCGTCGCGCGGGCTCAAGCCGGCCGGCTGGGCGATGACCGCGCTCGATTCCAGCCGCGCGTACTGGCTGTAGCCGCCATCGCGGGTTTCACTCAGGCCGCAGCCGGTGGCCAGCACCGCATCGCCCTCGCGCCAGGCCGGATCGGTGGAAGCCACCACGGTGCCTGCCACGTCGATTCCCCCCACCAGCGGAAAGCGGCGCAGGATCCGGCCCTTGCCGGTGCCTGCCAGGGCGTCCTTGTAGTTGACCGAGGACCAGTGGGCGCGGATCAGGACCTGGCCGGGATTGAGGTCGTCCAGGCCCAGCTGGACCAGGCCGCTGCGATAGCCGGCGTCGTCTTTTTCAATGCGGAAGGCGGTGAACGGGGTGGTGGGGGCCATCGGCGCTGCCTGACTTCGAGGAAAACGCCACCTTACCGGTTCCTGGCCCTTTCAATCCTGCCGGTCCGCCCCATCTTGTATGATCGGTAGTGGTTCACGGCTGGCGTTGCGGGAAGGGCCCGCGTCGCAGCCCAAATCTTGATGGAGCGTGCATGGCCTGGAATACACCCGGCGGCAACAAGGGCGGACAAGGCCCCGAGGACAATCGACGTGGGCCTTTCGGCACGCGCGGCGGTGGCAATGGTGGCGGCTGGGGCGGCTTGCCCGGACCGCTGAAGGACCTGTTCGACGGTGGCATCCTGCGTTGGGTGGCGGCTGCGGTGGTATTGCTGGTGCTGTTCTCCAGCTTCCAGCTGATCGGCGAACAGCAGCGTGGCGTGGTGCTGCGCTTCGGCCAGTTCTCGCGCATCCTGACCCCAGGCCCGAACTTCAAGTTGCCGTGGCCGATCGAATCGGTCACCAAGGTCAACGCCACCGAGATCAAGACGTTCTCGATCCAGGTGCCGGTGCTGACCCGCGACGAGAACATCGTCAATGTCTCGTTGAACGTCCAGTACCGCATCGATGACCCGCAGCAGTACCTGTTCGGCACCGTTGATGCCAACCAGGTGCTGGAACAGTCGGCGCAGAGCGCAGTACGCGAGGAAGTCGGTCGTGCCGACCTCAATGCCGTGCTGAACAACCGTGGCCCGCTGGCCGTGGCCGCCGAAGAGCGCCTGCAGACCCTGCTGGGCGCGTTCAAGACCGGCCTGACCGTGACCGGCCTGACCCTGCAGGACGCCCGTCCGCCGGAAGAGGTCAAGCCGGCCTTCGACGAGGTCAACGGTGCCCAGCAGGTCAAGGAACGCCTGATCAACGAAGCCCAGGCCTATGCCGCCAAGGTCGTGCCGGAAGCCCGAGGCCAGGCCTCGCGTGCCCGTACCACCGCCGAAGGCTACAAGCAGGCCGTGGTGTCCAAGGCCGAGGGTGATGGCCAGCGCTTCAGCCTGTTGCAGGCCCAGTACAAGGACGCGCCGGAAGTCACCCGCAAGCGCCTGTGGCTGGAAACGGTACAGCAGGTGCTCAGCGAGAACCGCAAGGTGATCGGCGGCGATGGCCGCCAGCTGATCTACGTGCCGATGACCGGTGATACCCGCGCCAGCACGTCGGCACCGGCACCGGTGCCGAATCCGGATGTGGTGATGCCGTCGCTGCCGGGTACCACGGCGGTGGAAGCTTCCCGTGATCCGGGCCGGCCGGTGGGCCGCCCGACCGGGCGTTCGAGCGGCCGTGAGGAGGGCAGCCGATGAGAAATTCTATTTGGATCGCCGTCGCCGTCGCGGTGCTGCTGGGCCTGCTGGGCTCGGTCTACGTGGTCCGCGAGGACCAGACCGCCATGGTCCTGAACCTGGGCAAGGTGGTGCGTTCGGACATCAAGCCGGGCCTGCACTTCAAGTTGCCGGTGGTGGAAACCGTTCGCGTGTTCGACCGCCGCTTCCAGGTGCTGGACACCGCGCCGGCCCGTTACTTCACTGCCGAGCAGAAGGACGTCAGCGTCGACTTCTTCGCCATCGGTTACATCTCCAACGTCGGCGATTATTTCCGTGCCACCGGCGGCGATCCGCGTATCGCCAATGCCCGCCTGGCACCGATCATCACCGACTCGCTGCGCAACCAGATCAACTCGCGCACCCTGCAGCAGCTGGTTTCCGGCGACCGCAGCGAGCTGATCGCCGAGCAGCTGAAGGGGATCAACGAAGCGGTGGCCGGGCTGGGCATGCAGATGATCGACCTGCGCATCAAGCAGGTGGACCTGCCCACCGACAGCCAGGTGATCAACGATGTGTACGAGCGCATGCGCGCACAGCGCAAGCAGGAAGCAGCCAAGCTGCGTGCAGAGGGCGAGGAGCAGTCGCTGACCATCCGTGCCCAGGCCGACCGTGACAGCACCGTGCTGATCGCCGAAGCCGAACGCGATGCCCAGCGCCTGCGTGGTGAGGGTGATGCCGAGGCTGCACGGATCTACGGCAAGGCCGGCTCGGCCGACCCGTCGTTCTATGCGTTCTACCGCAGCCTCGAGGCTTACCGCGGCTCGATGACCGACGGCAACGGCGTGATCGTGCTGGACAAGAACGACCCGTTCCTGCAGTACCTCAAGAACGATCGCTGAAACCGCAGTGCGATACCCCACGGGGCCCGGCCACTCGCCGGGCCCCGTGCTTTTCCGGAGTTCCCCCCATGAAAGATCTGTTCGCCGCCGTCTGCCTGGTCGCGGTGCTGGAAGGCCTATTGCTGTTCGCGGCCCCCGTGGCCTGGAAGCGCATGGCCGAACGCCTGCTGGACCTGCCCAGCCCGGCGCTGCGCAGCTTTGGTGGCTTGGTCCTGCTGGCCGGCCTGAGCCTGCTGTGGTGGGTGCGCCACTGAACCCGCCGGGCCGGCTGCGTCTAGGTGCGTGGCCCGGCTCTGGTGGATGCCAACCTTGGTTGGCATTGCCGGCCAGCGGCTGGCACGACCGGATGAGACGCCTGACCGGCCGGTGAAGCCGTCCGTCGGAAAGGTGGCAGCCGACCCCGGAAACCCGGATAATGCACAAAAGCCGGACGGGCCTCCCCGTTCGGCTTTTTCTGTGTCTGGGCCTTCCATCGCCGGCTGCTCCCCGTTTGGAGCCGCCATCCAGGTGCTGGCCAGCCCCGCCACGGTTTACCCGTCCGCGGCCCCGATGGCCGCTACAAAATCGAGGAGCCCGTCATGGGTCAGTCTGTCGTAGTGTTGGGTGCCCAGTGGGGCGATGAAGGCAAGGGCAAGATCGTCGATCTGCTCACTGAGGAAATCGGCGCCGTCGTGCGCTTCCAGGGTGGCCACAATGCCGGCCACACCCTGGTCATCAACGGTAAGAAGACCGTCCTGCACCTGATCCCGTCGGGCATCCTGCGCGACGATGCGCTGTGCCTGATCGGCAACGGCGTGGTGATCTCGCCGGCCGCGCTGCAGAAGGAGATCGCCGAGCTGGAAACCTCCGGCGTGGAAGTGCGTTCGCGCCTGAAGATCTCCCCGGCCGCGCCGCTGATCATGCCGTACCACATTGCCCTGGACCAGGCGCGCGAACGCGCTGCCGGTGGCAAGGCGATCGGCACCACCGGTCGCGGTATCGGCCCGGCCTACGAAGACAAGGTGGCGCGCCGCGGTATCCGCATCGCCGACCTGCACTACCCGAAGCAGCTGGAAGAGCTCCTGCGCACGGCGCTGGACTACCACAACTTCGTGCTGACCAAGTACCTGAACACCGACGCCGTCGACTTCCAGAAGACCTTCGACGAGGCGCTGGCGTTCGGCGAGTACGTGCAGCCGATGAAGTCCGACGTGGCCGGCATCCTGCACGACCTGCGCAAGCAGGGTAAGCGCGTGCTGTTCGAAGGCGCGCAGGGCGCACTGCTGGACATCGACCACGGCACCTACCCGTACGTCACCAGCTCCAACACCACCGTCGGTGGCGCGCTGGCCGGTGCCGGCGTCGGCGCCGATGCGATCGACTACGTGCTGGGCATTGCCAAGGCCTACGCCACCCGCGTCGGCGGTGGCCCGTTCCCGACCGAGCTGGACGATGAAATCGGCCAGGGCATCCGTGACCGCGGCGCCGAGTACGGTGCCTCGACCGGCCGCCCGCGTCGCTGCGGCTGGATGGATATCGTCGCCCTCAAGCGCGCGGTGGCCATCAACGGCATCAGCGGCCTGTGCATCACCAAGCTGGACGTGCTGGACGGCATGGAAAAGCTGAAGGTCTGCATCGCCTACGAATACAACGGCAAGCGCACCGAGTACGCACCGCTGGACGCGCAGGGCTGGGAAGACTGCACCCCGGTGTACCTGGAGTTCCCGGGCTGGACCGAGAACACCCATGGCATCACCAACTGGGACGACCTGCCGCCGGCCGCACGCGCCTACCTGCGTTCGCTGGAAGAACTGGCCGGCTGCCCGATCAGCATCGTCTCCACCGGCCCGGACCGCGACCACACCATGGTCCTGCAGGACCCGTTCGCCTGAGCAATAACGCGGTTCAATTGAAAAAGAGCGCCGCGACTCCCTGTGGGGTCGCGGCGTTTCGTTTTTGGCCGAAGCAATCTTCGGCGGCTCGGGGGGCTCCAGTAGTGCCAGCCCATGGCTGGCAGAACCGAAGCCACCAACATGTCGCTTCCAGCACGCCAAATCGGCCGACCACGTCAAATTCTCCCAAGCCACACATCCCTCATGCTCCCGCATACAACTTCTGGTAAGCGATAAACGTCACGCGCCATTCTGAAGTGAGGGTTGTTCGCGTCACCGCGCGTCGCTCTCGTCCGCGCACCAGCACAGTCGCGCCTATTCCTGTCGCATCCACCATTTCCCGGGCATGCAACACTTCGCCCTGCGCTCTCTATTCATCCGAAGCATTCGAATTTTTCTCATTGAATCGAACGTGCAGGCGTAGACACCATGGCGCGCCACCGAAAAAGGGTGGCCGGGCATCCAAACCCGCGATATGTGCTGTAAGCGCTTGTCAGCCGGCACCGTCCTGAAACGGTGCCGGCTGGCAATCCGTCGGCCTTTATGGCGGGCGGTGCGTGGGGGTCTTCGGACCCGCCGGTCTAGCACGTATCCCGGTTTGGAACCCGCACCGTCCGCCACCCCGCTTCCACGCGGTGGCGCTGTCACGTACAGCCACGGAAGCCGACGCCATGACCACTCGCAAGACTCCGCCGTTCCATGTTGTTGAGCCCATCAACGACGACGCCAATCCCGCCGACGATCTCAGCACGTTCCAGGGCTGCCTCACCCGCATCCGTGATGGCGAAGGCTCCGATGGCATGTTGTGGCCGGAGGAGAACCTGTCCGACGGACGACGTCAGTCCCTGGCGCGGATCGACCGTGCGGCCGTGGGCATCCTCACCGCGGTGGAAATGCTGCATGCGGCCAACCGTTGCGCCACCATGGCGACGCCGCGCAGGCACCTGGACGAAGGTGTGGTTGAAGGGCTGTTCTTCGCGTGCCGCGAACTTGCTGAGCTGGTCTGCAGGGAAGTCAGGCCGGCCTGACCTCCTTCCGCATGTGCGATGCCCAGCCTCGCCATCTTGCGAGGTACCGGGTGGGCTCATGCGCTGCTTTACGCCGGCACTGTGGGCACGTGCAGTTCTGCGCTACGTTGTGGCCAACGCCAGCAGGGATGCATCGCGATGACCGGGAGTTCGGCATGAAGGGCGAGACCGTGGCACGGGTGAGCCTGTGGCTGCTGTGGAGCCTGTGGACGTTGGCCTGCACCGTGCTGCTGCTGGGCGCGGTCGCCAACCACCTGGCCTCGCGCACGCAGACCCTGCCGCTGGTGCTGCAGCCGGGCGACACGGCCGAGATCACGGTCTATCGCTTCATCGACGATCCGCTGCGCCTGCGACTGCGCTATGCGGACGATGGCCTCGAGCCGCCGATCGATCCGGAGGTGCGCCTTCGCGCTGAAACGCCGACCGATCGCAATGAGTTCCGCGCGGATACGCGCTCACCTTCGGCAACGGCCGAGGTCATTCGTGCACTGGAATCGGTCGAGCCCGACCGCTTCGCCGCCTCGTACTTCGGCTACGGCCGCGGTGATGCATTGCCGCGTGGCCGTTCCTGGCTGCGGTTGACCGTGCTGGCGGTCGACCCGGCGCTGGCCGGCCGTGCGGCCTCGGTGGAGTTGCTACCACCGATGGACATGCTGAAGCTGACCGACCTGGACTACCTCTGGCTGTGGCCGTTCTTCTTCTGGCAGCCGGTGGCGCTCCTTTTACTGATTGCCGGTGGCGGACTGGCGGCCGCCAGCATCGCGCTGCGGCGCTGGCGACGCCGGTAGCGGCAGGCCACGCCCGGCGGGATACTTGTCATATACCCAATATGGGTATCCCTGCCGACAATCGGTCTTCTGCCGGCCCTGTCGGGCTGGCCGACGCGCTCTTCACCCAGACCCAGCAACGGGTGCTGGCCCTGCTGTTCGGGCAGGACAGCCGCGATTTCAGCATCTCTGAGCTGATCAGCGGCAGCGGTGCCGGCTCGGGCGCCGTGCAGCGCGAAGTGGCCAAGCTGGTCGCCAGTGGCCTGGTGAACCAGCGGCGGGTCGGCAGCCAGAAGCGTTGCCGGGTCAACGCACACTCGCCCATCCATGTCGAACTGGTGTCCCCGGTGCACAAGACCGTCGGCCTGGCTGGTCCGCTGCGCGACGCATTGCAGCCGCTGCAGGACCAGATCACCTGTGCATTCGTCTATGGATCGGTAGCCAAGCGAGGTGATACCGCGCACAGCGACATCGATCTGCTGCTGGTGTCCAATACCTTGGGCTATTCTGAACTGATGGCCGCTCTGGACCCGCTTGAAGCCCGACTTGGGCGGCCCGTGAACCCGACGCTGTACATGCACGACGAACTGAGCGAGCGCCTGCGCAAGGGCAATGCCTTCCTGCAGCGGGTGCTGGAACAACCCAAGCTGTGGGTGATTGGAGGAAAGGATGACCTCGCCTTTGCAGAACTTGGTAGGGCCGGGTAAGCCGCTTTCGTTGGAACCGCCGCATGCGCGCGAGATCGAGGGACTGCAGCGTTCCGGCCTGGCGCGTTTGCGCGATGCACGCAATGGCACGCTTTCGCTGGAAAGCCGCTTCGGCCGGGCCTACAACGAGGCCCATGCGCTGAGCCTGGCGGCATTGCGCGGGCAGGGCTACCGGCCCAGCAACCGCTACATCATGTTCCAGTCCCTGAAGCACACCTTGGGCGTTGGCCCGGAGGTCTGGCGCGTGTTGGACAAGTGCCACCAGCAGCGCAACCTTGCCGAGTACGAGGGTGAACTGGATGCCAGCGGTCGTCTGGTCGAAGACCTGATTGCCGCGTGCGAGGCGGTACGAGTTGCTTCTGGGCTGTAGAGCCGTGTGCGTGAATGCAGTGCAAACGGGGTGATCGTTTCATCCCTACATGCTGGTTCGTAAGGCCCCACGGTGTGCCCTCTGAGCTTCTATAGAAGCCCCGATTGTGCGGGGCTTCTGCTCATCTATCGAACATCTCCTGATCCATTGAACTGCCGTGCGAGGTGTGTTGCATAGTTGTCAGACATTCCGCTTACGAAATCCATAACTCTCATCAGAGCCAAGTACTCACGCGAAAAGACTTGGGCTCCAATGGAAGAAATTTTCGGGTCGAACGTGTTTCGCCCAATCAGGTCGAGTGCCCGCTTCGATTTGTAATCACCCTCCGTGGCGTTGGTCACGTGGCTGATGGCGGCCCTGCAGAGTACGTTCAGGATTGTTGCGAGTGTGTTGTAAGCCCCAATCTCTAGCTCAACCTTTCGGGGATGCTGGAAAATTCGTTCCTTTGCTAGGTTTTTAGCGTCCTGAACACATTTGACGACAGCTGGATCACACTTTGCCAGCAGGTCGTTAACCTCCCCGCGGAGTACGTCGCTTTCGTTGTCAATGAATGCCTTTGCGCCCGCATCGACAAATGCCGATATTATTTTTCCTCGAACTAGTGGGGGCTTCCTGCCAGGGCGGAGATCCTTAAGGTCACTACTCAATTCTGCAAGCTTGCTGCGGTCCAGTACTGGTCGTATTATTTCGAATACCTCGTCCCAGTTCAGGATGCCCATTTCTATTCCGTCTTCCAAGTCTAGAATCGCATAGCAAAAATCGTCTGCCATCTCCATAAGGTGGGCAAGTGGGTGGCGACAGTACCAATTATCACCCTTCTTCAAGAGGCCAGTCGCCTCTGCCACCTCTCTAAATAGATCCTCCTCGGATCGGTACACCCCGTACTTCGAGTCCTTGGGTCGCGCCCCGCTGGCAGCATCGACGGAATTCCATGGGTATTTGATGAAGGCGCCGAGAGACGCATAGGTTAGGCGCATTCCGCCATCGTAAGGGTGGTACTCCGAGGTGGTCAGCACCCGAAAACCTTGGGCGTTGCCCTCAAATAGTTTCAGATCTGCTGCTTCGTTCGGCCGTAATGTCTTGAGGATGTCCTCAGATTCATTGGAGAACCAGTGTCTAATTGCCTCCTCGCCTGTGTGCCCGAAAGGGGGGTTGCCGATATCGTGAGCAAGACAGGCCGTCTGAACGATGTCGCCGATGTCTGCTGGGGAAAATAGTTCTGGAAGCTTCTTTTCCTTGATTAGCTCGTGCCCGACCCTCATTCCCAGCGTCCGACCAACACAAGCGACTTCCAGGCTGTGCGTCAGCCTGTTATGAATATGATCGTTGGTGGCTAGAGGGTGGACTTGCGTCTTGCGCGCTAGGCGCCTGAAAGATCCCGAGAAGATCACTTTGTCGTGGTCTGAATTGAACGGCGAACGGCCAACTTCGTCCTTTGGAGGTCTGTTGCCCAGTCGAGTCGAGTTCAGTAATTTTTCCCACTGCATCATCCTTGTTTCCCCTGTGAGTAATCCAATTCCCTCGCGCGTAACGGCGAGGAAGTTGAGATTTACACTGGAAACAGGCCGGATGTCCATACGCCGTATCCTTGGCGCGGTTCTGTCAGCCGAGTTTCACTGTTGGCGCCAGATCGAGTCTAGGGTGCTGTCCGAGCAAGAATCGGATACGGGTTGATCGATTCTCCCTTCCACCACTGTTTTTCCGGTCCCAGCACATGTACTTCGAAATGCAGGTGCGGCGCGTCGGCACTGGCGTTGCCGGTGCTGCCGACGTAACCGATCACATCCCCGCTTTTGATCACCTGCTTTTCCGCCAGGCCATCGGCATAGCGCTGCAGATGCGCATAGTAGTAGCACCAGCGTCCGGTGGGTTCGAACTGGTAGATCGTTAGGCCGCCGCGTTCGCTGTCGAACAGCTTTTCCACACGTCCGTCGGCTACCGCCAGCACCGGCGTGCCAGCGGCCGCCATGATGTCGATCGCATCGTGCACGCGGCCTTCGCTGCGCGCATCGGTGAAGGTATCGCGCAGCTGCGACGGCGCGATGTCCTGCACCGGCAGCAGCAGGCCTGCCGGCACGCCTGCGGACGTTGCACCAGGCGGCGGAGCCTGCGCTGCGGCCGATACGGAAGCCGGCGCAGCAACGCGCGTGCGCTGCGTTTCCGGCACAGGCGTGCCGCGCTGCAGCCACCACCCGGCGGCCACACCCAGTACCAGTCCAAGCACGATCAGCTGCGCAAGGCGCATCGTCTTACTCCTGCATCACCACGGCCACGGAGGTATCCACGGCTGCCGCCACACGCAGCGCATCCCAGTTGGTCATGCGCACGCAGCCATGGGATTCGGTCTTGCCCACGTGCCCGGGTTCCGGCGTGCCGTGCAGGCCGTAGTGGGGCTTGGACAGGTCGATCCACACCTGCCCGACCGGGTTGTTGGGGCCGGGCGGAATCGTCGCTTTGCGATCACCCTTCTTCGCGTCCCAGAACAGCTTGGGGTTGTAGTGGAAGGGCGGGTCGCGGAACACGCCGAGGATCTTCCATTCACCGATCGGCAGCGGATCATGCTCGCTGCCGGAAGAGACCGGGACCTGCGCGATCACCTTGCCCTGTGCATCGAACAGCTGCAGGGTGGAGTCGGACTTGTCGACCACCACCTTGGCCGCCTTCGGCAGTGCCGCCGGTGCGATGTTCGGCACCTGGATGCGGCTGCCGGCCTTGCCCAGGTCGACGCCGGGGTTGAGTGCCTTCAGCAGGTCCGGCGCGGCATGGAAGCGCTCGCCGAGTGCTTCGGCCACGCTGGTGTAGCCCAGTGCCTTCAGCTTGGCCTGTGCGGCCGGCTTTTTCGGAATGGCAACGAACGGACCGGCCACGTCCTCTGCGGTCAGCGTATAGCTGGCCAACGGGCTGACCGTGTCAGCCTGCAGGGCCTTCCAGGTGGCATCGTCCAGTTCACCGGTCACGGCAAGGCCATGCGCGGCCTGGAAACCGGACACCGCGCGGCGCTGGTTGCTGCCCACCTCGCCATCGATCTGCCCGGGTGAGAAGTTGGCACGGTCCAGCAGGACCTGGGCATGCAGGGCCGAGCGCGGTGCGATGTCAGGGCCGGATGTCTCGGCGATGGGCGCGGGCAGGTTGGCAGGCGGTGGCACCTGCGCGAAGGCGGGTGATGCCAGCAGCGCGAGGGCGAGCAGGGCGGGGCGGACTACAGGCATGGGCATCTCCAGCAGGTAACGCCTCCACCTTGCCCGCAGGCGGCGCCGAGCCACCGTGAAAGGGATCTGATGCCCGCATGAGCAAGCACGGCAGATGGGTGCGTTAACCGCTGCCGGGCGCAGCAGGACGGGGCTCACCAAGGTGAACGGCACCCGACGCCATCGATGGACGGCGATCAAGATTGCCTGCGCGCCCGCCGATAAGGGCACATCCCCCCCGTTTGGATTCACCCATGAACTACTTGAGGAACGTCAGGGTTGCCTGGCGTCTTGGGCTTGGCTTTGGCCTGCTGTTGCTGCTGGTTGCCGCCGTGGTTGCCACCGGTGCCACCGCCACCACCGTGCAGAAGCGCGCGATGGAGCAGGTGGTTGAGGTCGGCGTGGCCAAGGTGCGGCTGCTGTCGGAGATGCTCGATGCCAACAACCAGATGATGGTCGTGCGCCGCGAAATGCTGATCCGCCAGGGCGAAGAGCGCGCCAGCGACGAACAGCGCATCGCCGACCTGGTCAAGCGTTACGAGGCCAGCTGGACGGCCTACCAGGCACTGCCGGGCGATGCCGAAGGCAAGGTGATCGGTGAGACCATCGCCGCCAAGCGAGCGCTGGCCCGCCCGCTCAACAAGCAGACCAGCGAACTGATGGAACAAGGCGACTTTCCCGGTGCCGTGGCGCTGACCCTGGGCCCGGTGCAGGAAGCGGCCAATGGCTGGAACAAGGCGCTGGCCGATGGCGTGGCCTATGAAGAAAAGGAAAGCCGCGAGGCCGCCGCCGAGGCCATCCGGCTGGGCGAGCGCAGCCTGCTGCAGCTGCTGGTGCTGGGCGGTGTGGCGCTGCTGGTGGGCATTGCCGCCTCGGTGCTGATCGGCCGCAGCATGACCGCGCCGCTGGCGCGTGCGGTGCAGCTGGCCGAGCGCCTGTCCAAGGGCGAGCTGGACCAGGAGTTCCGCCTCGGCGGCCGTGACGAGCTGACCCAGCTGGGCGAGGCGATGGCCAGCGTGCGCCAGAGTGTGCAGGCCGCGATCGGTGCGCAGTTGCAGATGGCCGAGCAGCATGAAGCCGGTGCGATCCGTTACCGGATGGACGCCAGCGCCTTCCCCGGCGATTTCGGCCGCATGGTGCAGGCCACCAACCACCTGGTCGAATCGCACGTGCAGGTGCAGCTGCTGATGGCCGAGGTGATGCAGCGCTATGCCATCGGCGATCTCAGCCGCGATCTGCCCGAGTACCCGGGCGAGAAGGGCACGCTGACGCGCACCCTGGCAGCGGTGAAGCAGAGCCTGATGGCGATCAATGCGCAGATCGACGAACTGGCCCGCGCCGCCCGCGCCGGCGATTTCAGCATGCGCGGCGACGCCTCGGCCTTCCAGTACCAGTTCCAGGCCATGGTCAACCACCTCAACGGCATGATGGCCAGTTCGCAGGCCAGCATCGCCGATGTCTCCGACGTGCTGCGTGCGATCTCGCACGGCAACCTCACCGCACGCATGGACGGCGAGTACGAAGGCGTGTTCGCGCGCATGCGTGACGATGCCAACACCACCACCGCGCAGCTGACCGGCATCGTGCGGGGCATCCAGGTGGCCGCCGACAGCATCAACAACGCCGCGCAGGAACTGGCGGCCGGCAACAACGACCTGTCACGCCGTACCGAGCAGCAGGCCGCCAATCTGGAAGAGGCCGCCGCATCGATGGAAGAGCTGACCTCGACCGTTCGCCAGAATGCCGAACTGGCACGCCAGGCCGACAGCGAGGCGCATGCCGCCGGTGCCGCCGTGCGCGAGACCGAACAGGCGATGACGCAGATGGCCACGGTGATGGGCGAGATCGATCAGTCCTCGGCGCGCATCTCGGAAATCTCCACGGTGATCGATGGCATCGCGTTCCAGACCAACATCCTGGCGCTGAACGCGGCGGTGGAAGCCGCACGTGCCGGCGAGCAGGGGCGTGGCTTTGCCGTGGTCGCCAGCGAAGTGCGTACGCTGGCGCAGCGTGCCGGTGTTGCGGCCAAGGAGATCAAGGAACTGATCGAGGACGCCGCTGCAAAGGTCCAGAGTGGCCTGGCAGTGACCGTCGAATCGGAAGCCGCCATTGCCCGCGTCGCCCAGGCCAGCGCGCGTACCACCCAGCTGATGAGCGACATCGCCGCGGCCAGCAAGGAGCAGGCGGCAGGTATCGAGCAGGTCAACCAGGTGGTGGTGCAGATGGACCAGGTGACCCAGCAGAACGCCGCCCTGGTGGAAGAGGCGACCGCTGCCAGCCGCGCGCTGGAAGAGCAGGCGCATGCGCTGACCACTTCGGTGTCGGTGTTCCAGTTGGAGCAGGGCGTGCGGACGCCGCTGGCAGCGGCACGCGCTGCGTAAAGCCACGCGTTGAACAAGCAACCTGCGGCCTGCCTGCGCTGATACGCAGGCAGGTCGCAGTGTTTTCAGCCAGGGCGATGCAGCAGCCTCAGCGCGGCGCGGCGCTGGCCTGCGGCGGGCAACGGCGCGGGTTGCAGCGTTGCTTGCCGGTGCCATCGTTGTTGCCGAGCGTGCCGGTACCGGATGCACCGCCCGCAGCGCCATAGCCCACACGCAGGCCGATGCTGCTGGCACGGCTCGAGCCACGCGTCTGCTCGTGGCCCAGCAGCAGCGACATGAACCAGCCACGCTGCAGGCGCACGTCCATGCCGGCGGCAATCGACAGCGCATGGTCGTTGTAGCTCTGCATGCGCAACTGGTAATCCTGTGCTCGCGGACCCACCACGTAGTTCATGTAGGCGTCCCCCTTGTCATCCAGCGCCTGGCGGTACTCGATGCTCCAGAACGGGCGCACGCGCGCTTCCGGGTCGGCAGGCAGGTAGGCGCCCTCCAGGCCCAGTGCGACGGCGCTGTTGCGTACCACCTGCTCGCGATAGACCAGGTCGTACAGGCCCGCGCCGCTCTCGCGGTAGCTGTCCAGCGTACTGCGGCTGGCTTCAACACGGCCGTAGCCGGTCAGTGACATCCCCGCGTTGCGGTGTTCGTAACCGATGGCCAGCGAACCAAACCACTGGTCGCCGTCACGCTTGCCCTGTGCGAAGGCATCGGCGTCCGCGCTCCAGCGGCGCGTATCGAAGTCCAGCGTGCCGGTAGCGAGTACACCATCGACGAACAGGTGATCGCCACCGCGCCACAGGCCGTAGGCGGCCAGCGAGCGCTGATCGGATCTGACCCGTGCATCGCTGCCGTCCATGTCACTGTTGTTGCGACCGATGCTGCCGGCCACGCCGAACAGGAACTGATCGCCGAAGGCACGGTCCACACCCACGCTCAGGCCATCGGTGCGGAAGTCGTAGCGGCTGCTGCCCGCACCGGCACCGTAGCTGGCGCTGCCCGAGGCCCACATGCCCCAGCCGGCGGCCAGCGCCGGCAGCGCATCGCCCCCCAGCCGCGACATCGGCACCGACACACTCGGCAGATCGTTGCCACCGCTGTAGCTCAATGACAACTGGTTGCTGGACGCATTGCTGCCGCTCCGTACCTGTCGCAGGCGATCACGGATGTTGGCCTGCTGTGCACTGGCAAATCGCACGCTGGCATCGACCTGGGCCTGCAGGTTGGCGATCACGCCGGGGTCGCGGCTCGGATCCGGACGCTGGCTGACTACCAGGCGCAGCTGCGCCGTGCCCACCGCAAAGCCACCAGCGGCGGCTTGGGTGACGGTGAGGATCGCCACGCCTTCGCCGGTTACTGTGACCGTGCGGCCCTGCACGGTCGCCACGGAGGTATTGCTGCTGCTGTAGCTGAAGCTGCCGCGGCTCGGGCTCTGCGGGTCGGCCAGGTCGAACGCGGCTTCACCGAAGACCTTGTGCAGTTCCTGCGGCCACTGCAGCACCGGTACCGCGGCGGTGATGTCCACATCCAGAGTGGCCTGCACCGCAGCCTGGTATTGCGCGTTGCCGGCCTGGTTGGCGGTCAGGCTGCAGCGGCCAGCCGACAGCATCACCACCGTGCTGCCTTCAACACGGCACATCGCAGGCGTGGTGGTGGCAAAGAGCACCGGACTGCCCGAGGCGCCACCGCTGGCGGAAACAGTGAAGCGCCCATCGACGCTGTACACCGGTGTTGTGGGATTGGCCACGAACGCGGTGATCTGCTGGACCGCCTCGATCACCTGCAGGGTGAAGGCCTGGCTGGCGGTGAAGCCGTTGCCATCGGTGACGGTCACCGTGAACGCGTAGTTGCCTGCGCCGGTCGGCGTGCCGGAGAACGTGCCGTCGCTGCCCAGGCTGAGGCCGGACGGCAGTGCGCCGGCGCTGACCTGGAAGCTGTAGGGCGCGACGCCGCCGGAGACCTGCAGCTGCTGGGCGTAGGCGGTGGCGGTCGAGGACGGCGGCAGGCTCGAGAGCGTGAAGCCGATCTGCGGTGCAGCCACCACCACGGTGTAGTTGTGGGTGATGGAGAACGGACCGGTGCCGGTGCTGCTGTCGGTTGCGGTGATGGCGAAGCTGTAGCTGCCTGCCGTTGTCGGATTGCCGCTGAGCTCGCCGCTGGCCGACAGGCTGATGCCGGGCGGTAGTGTGCCGGCGTGCTGGTAGCTGTAGGGTGCCGCGCCTCCGCTGCTGGACAGGCTCTGCTGGTAGCTGCTGCCGGCGGTGGCGCTGGCCAGCGTGGCCGGCGTCAATGCCAGTGCGGGCGCGCCGACGGTGATGCTGACCGTCGCCGCTGCCGAGGTCATGTTGCCGTCGGTGGCGGTGTAGGTGAAGGTATCGGACCCGGCGTAACCCACCGCCGGTGTGTAGGTGGGAATGATGCCCGAAATCGCCAGGCTGCCATGCGCGGGCGCAGTGCCCACGGTTACCTGCGTGGCCACGCCGCTGATGCTCAGGCTGATCGGCGTGGGCGTACCGTAGGCCACCGCAGCGGCGGAGTTGTTGGCGACGATGGCATCGGCGGCCACCGCCGCATTGGAGGCGGTGGATGGGCTGCCGGTGCCGGCGCTGTTGCTGGCCGATACGGTGAACGTATAGGACTGGCCGACAGTGAGGCCGCTGACCGTAAGCGGGCTGGCCGCACCGGAGGCGGTGATACCGCCCGGGATGGACGTCACCGTGTAGCCGCTGATCGTGGCACCGCCGTTGCCGGCAGGTGCGGTGAACGCCACCTTGATCTCACCGGTGCCTGACGGCGTCGCGCTGACCGCAGTGGGCGTGCCCGGCGCCACGGCATTGACGGTGAACGAATGGCTGACCTGTGTTGCCGGCAGATAGGCGCTGTCGCCCGCCTGGTTGGCGTCGATGGTGCAGGTACCGGCGCCCAGGAACGCCAGCGTGCCGTTGCTGATCGTGCAGACGCCCGTGGTGGACGAGGTGAGTGCCACGGGCAGGTTTGAGCTGGAGGTGGCGGTGAGGGTGGGCGTGGTGCCGTAGTTCTGCGCACCGGGGTTGGCGAAGGTGATGGTCTGCGGCGAAGCCGGGATGACGGCGTTGGAGCTGGCTGAATTGGTGCCGGTGCCAGCGCTGTTGGTTGCGGTGACGGTGAAGGTATAGCTCACGCCGTTGGTCAGGCCGGTCACGGTGAGCGGTGATCCGCCACCAATGGTGAGATTGCCGCCTGGCACTGCGCTCACCTTGTAGGCGGTGATGGCGGCGCCGCCGTTGCTCGCCGGTGCCGTGAAGGTGACCGTCGCCTGCGAGTCACCCGCAGTGGCGGTGCCGATCGTCGGCGCGCCGGGAACAATCGGGTTGACGGTGAAGCTCTGCATGACATCCGCTGCTGCGGCGTATGTGCCGTTGCCGCCCTGTGCGGCAGTAATGGTGCAGGTGCCGGCTGTGGCGAACGCCAGCGTGCCGTCGCTGCTGGTCGTGCACACGGCGGTCGTGCTGGAGGTGAAGGTGACCGGCAGGCCGGCGTTGGTGGCGGCGGTCAACGTCGGCGACGTGCCGAAGTTCTGCGCACCGGGATTGTTGAAGGTGATGGTCTGCTGGCCTTTCGGAACCACTGCCAGCGAGGCAGCCGAAGCGACGCCGGTGCCGATCGCGTTGGTGGCGGTGACCGAGAAGGTATAGGCGGTACCGTTGCTCAGGCCGGTGACGACCAGCGGCGAACCCGCACCCGTGGCGGTGAATCCACCCGGTGCGGAGGTCACGGTATAACCGGTGATGGCCGATCCGCCATTGTTGGCGGGTGCGCTGAAAACGACGGAAACCTGGCCGTTGCCAGCGGTCAGTGCGTTGATGGTCGGCGCAGCCGGCGCGACGGCATTGACGGTAAAGGAACGGCTCACCGTGGGCGCCGCATTCCAGGCAGCATCGCCAACCTGGTTGGCATCAATGGTGCAGGTGCCGGTGCTGACAAAGGTCAGCGCTCCTCCGCTGGTGATGGTGCAGACGCCTGCAGTGCTTGATGAGAAGCTCGCCGCAAGGCCGGACGTGGTGGAAGCGGTCAACGTGGGGGTGCTGCCGAATGCCTGTGCCCCCGGATCGGCGAAGGTGATGGTCTGGTCCGATTTGGGCACGGCCGCAGCGGACGCCGCGGAGGCGGGACCGGTGCCAACGGAGTTGGTGGCGGTGACCTTGAACGTATACGAGGTGCCATTGGTCAATCCGGCAACCACCAGCGGAGAGCTGCTGCCATTGGCGGTCAGTCCGCCCGGCGATGACGTCACGGTGTATCCGGTGATGGCCGCGCCACCGTTGTCGGTCGGCGTGGTGAAGCTCACCGAGGCCTGTGCGTTGCCCGCTGTCGCCAGGCCCATCTGCGGTGCGTCTGGCACTTCAGGCACCGGCACGGGATCGATCACCAGGTTGTTGATCGTGTGCCAGCTGGGGTTTCCGCTGGCGGTATAGAGGCGAACCTCATCGACGTTGGTGAAGGACGGCAGAGTGACCTGCACCGAGCTGGAATCTGCCTTGTAGCCCTCGAACGAAGTCGAGGCGACCTGGCGGCCGTTGCGAAAGCCCGCCACAGTGATCGGGGCACTGAAGGTCTCTCCCCAGTTGTAGTAGCGGAATGCCGTCAGCTGGAACTCCTTGCCGTCGGCAGAGCGGACGATCATGCCGCGATAGCCGACGGCAAGCGCGGCGTCGGTCAGGCCGTCGAAGTTGTCACTGTCAAAAAGCGCCGTTGCCGATTGCCAGCCGATCGCGCCGGAGGGCGTACCGTTGCTGTCGGAGATGTGGCCGATCTGGATGCTGAGCCCCGCTATCGAAGCGGAGCCGCCCTGGCCGCTGCTGGCAATGGGACCGCCGAGCCCGGCGTTGTTGCTGAACGTCACCATGGTGGGTGCGGCATGGGTGGTGAGCGCCACGGCAAGGCACAACAACAGAAACACCGCCCGCAGCAGCGGACGGCCGAAATATGGTGCGGACATGTGATCCCCCTGATCAATCCACGAGTGTCAGCCACCACGAAACGCGCGATGCGCTCCCGCGGATGGGCCATTCCTTACGTACGCTTTCGATTCCCGATGTCGGCCGGGTTGCCGGTCGACAGTCCATTGCCGCGATGCAATTTCCGTGCCGTGGCACGTACTTCCTCAATCCCCTGGGCCGCCGCTGGCAGCCCGTGTGGCGGCGATTCTAGCGGTTTTTTCGCGATTGCCAATCGGGGCGTCTGAACCGCTCATCGGGGTGATCAAGTACTGCGGCGTACGGTGTGCCGGGCTATCGCCGTTGCCACAATTCGGCGATGCTCGCAGGCAAAGGGGGGATGCCATGGACAGCAGGGAAACCGAGGGCGCCTATGGCGATGTGCCGGCGCTGCAGGGCATTGATGTACACGATGCGCCACGCAGTGAGCCGGCGACCGACTGGTCGCTGATACCGCTCACGCGCAGCGATGATGATTCGGCGGTCATGGGCGCGTTGCGGCGGATGCGCCGCGAGCCGGCGCTGTTGTTCAGCAGTGCCTACCTGCTGGTGTCGCTGCTGGGGCTCTGGTGCAGTTACTGGTTCTATCGTGGCTTCGCGCTGTCGATCCTCGATTACATGCAGCCCAGTGATTTCCTGGTGGCCGGCATCCGTGATCCCGCCTATGTGCTGCTGTTGGCGCTGGGCGTGCTGCTGGTGCTGCTGGTCAGCTGGCCGGAAACGCTGCGCCTGCGCAATGCGGCGAAGCTGGAGCAGTTGCGTGCGCGCAACCGGATGTGGCGGCTGGTGCTGTCGCGCTCACTGCTGACCAGTTGGGATGTGCTGGGGCTGCGTCCGTTGACGGCGATGACGTTGGCCGTGGCGGCATTCATGGCGGTGGGCGCGGCCAACTATGTGCAGGTGCGCGGCGCGCAGGTCCGTGAGCATGGACATGGTGAGGTGGTGCGCGTGCAGCTCACCGGAGACCCGATGCCTTTGCCGGGCACCGCGCGCCTGCTGGGGTCCAGCAGCGCGTTCCTGTTTGTATGGTGGCCACAGCAACGGCGGGCCGAGGCGATCCCAATTGCCGCAGTACGCAGGGTGCAGGCCGTTGATGTAGCGGCGCAACCACCGTCTGCTGGCAAGGGCGCAGCGGCGCGTTGAGTGCGGGAGCGCTGCCGCGGGTGGTGATGCTGCCGGGGCTGGACGGCACCGGCAGCATGTCGGTGCGCTTCCTGTCGGCATTGCAGGCCCATGGACTGACCGTGCAGGCGATCGCGCTGCCGGTACAGGGTCCGCAGGATTACCCCGCGCTTGCGCAGTGGGTGTTGCCACAGCTGCCACGCGCACCGTTCGTGCTGCTTGCCGAATCATTCTCGGGCCCGTTGGCTATTGAACTCGCCGCGCGGCAGCCGCCCGCACTGCATGGGCTGGTGCTGGCCGCCACGTTCGCGCGTCGGCCGGTGCCGTTGCCTGCGGCCAGCGCAGCAATGCTGTCACCGGCCTGGCCGATGCCGCCGTTGGCGCTGCTGGCACGCCTGCTGCTGGGCCGGTGGCACGACCACGAACACCGGTTGTTGCTGCGCGATGCCTTGGCCCAGGTTCCAACGGGCACACTGCGGCAGCGTGCCGCTGCGACGCTGCGCGTGGACGTGCGAAGCGTGCTGAGCCGCATCGCAGTGCCCACGCTGTGCCTGCAGGCGCGCCAGGACCGTCTGCTGTGGCCGCCAAGCGTGTCTGAACTGCTGGCGCTGCTGCCGGACGCACGGCACGTCGCGCTGGAAGGGCCGCATCTGCTGCTGCAGGCCCGCGCCGAACCGGCCGCCGCCGTGGTGGCCGGTTGGGTGAAGGCGCTGCCGCCCGTGGATTAGCCTCGGGCAGGCGGGTGCACGGCCTTCTTTGCGGTCTTGCGCCCGCTGCCGCTGCGCTTGCCACCGCCGTCCTGCTTGTTCACGGTGGCCCAGGCGATGCGCTCGGCGGTGCCTTCGCTGGCCCCACGCGCGCGTTCGCTGTGCTCGATGTGCTCGGCCTGGCGCTTCTGCTTGTCGGTGTAGGCGTTCTTGTCACCCCGGGGCATGTCGGTTCTCCTGTCGATCGATCAGGCCAGCAGGCGCAGCTTCGGCTCGCGTGCCCACTGCCGGTTGGCGGCAGCAGCCAGGAAGGCCTTGCTGTCGCTGGCCGCTACGATGCCGGCATCCTTGCCCACGCGCGCCGCCTTCAACAGCGGCTGCGCGCCGTCGTCACTGGCAATGGCCTTCAGGTGTGCCCATGCATCGCTGACGAAACCGACCGCCGCTGCTTCCTTGGCCAGCGACTTGCCGGCGTCGGCGCTCAGCACTACCGCCACCGCATCGAAGACCACCGAGGGTGTGCCGGCGAGCTGCCCATCGGCAGCCTGCAACTTGCCGTCGCTGAGTGTCGCGCCACCGACCTTCGGTGCCACCAGCTTGACGCTGGCACCGGCCTTTTCAGCCGTCTTGCGCAGGCTGGCGATGAGCCGGGCATCGGAGCCTTCGTCGAACAGGATGCCGATACAGCGGCCCTGCAGTGTGCTCCTGTTGCGGCCGATCACCCGCACTTCCGGCACCGCCGGCATGTCGCGCGCCGGTGTGGCCGTTGGCGCCGGGTCGGGCAGGGCGGGCAGGGCCAGGCCATCGGCAACGCGTCGGGCCAGCGCCTCATCGATGTTGCGCAGGTGGCTGATCGTGCGCACGCGCACCTTTTCCGTTTCCACTTTCGACAGCTCGAATACCAGCGCGGAGGCAAGATGTGCCTGTTCGGGTTTTTCCAGGCTGCGGAAGAACGCGCGCGCCTGGCTGTAGTGGTCGGCGAAGCTCTCGGCGCGGGTGCGGCCCTTGCGTCCATCGTCGGCGCTGGCGTGGCTGCTGAACCCGGTGGGCGTTTCGCGCGGGCTGTCCTCCTGCAGTGAACTGGGGTCGTAGGCCACCCGGCCCTTGGGCACCTGCATCTGCATGTGGCCATCGCGCTGGTGGTTGGCGAACGGGCACTTCGGTGCGTTCACCGGTATCTGGTTGAAGTTCGGCCCACCCAGCCGCAGCAGCTGCGTGTCCAGGTAGGAGAACAGGCGCCCCTGCAGCAGTGGATCGTTGCTGAAGTCGATGCCCGGCGGCACGTTGGCCGGGCAGAACGCTACCTGCTCGGTCTCGGCGAAGAAATTGTCCGGCCAGCGGTCCAGCACCATGCGCCCGATCACCTGCAACGGCACCAGCGATTCGGGGATGATCTTGGTCGGGTCCAGATGGTCGAACGGGAATTTCTCCGCATCCGCTTCGCTGAACAGCTGCACGGCCAGCTCCCACTCCGGGAAGTCACCGCGCTGGATCGCTTCGAACAGGTCGCGGCGATGGAAGTCGTTGTCGGCGGCCTGCAGCTTCAGTGCTTCGTCCCACACGGTGGACTGGATGCCCAGCTTCGGCCGCCAGTGGAACTTGACGAATGTCGATGCGCCATCCTCGTCAAGCAGGCGGTAACTGTGCACGCCAAAGCCTTCGATCATCCGCAGCGAACGCGGAATGGCACGGTCACTCATGGCCCACATGATCATGTGCATCGATTCGGGCATCAGCGAGATGAAGTCCCAGAACGTGTCATGCGCACTGGCAGCCTGCGGGAAGGCGCGGTCCGGTTCCATCTTCACCGCGTGCACCAGGTCGGGAAACTTCATCGCATCCTGGATGAAGAACACCGGGATGTTGTTGCCGACCAGGTCCCAGTTGCCTTCGCTGGTATAGAACTTCACCGCAAAGCCGCGCACGTCGCGCGGCGTATCCACCGAACCGGCGCCGCCGGCCACGGTGGAGAAGCGGGTGAACACCGGCGTCTTTACCCCGACGTCGCCGAGGATCTTCGCGCGCGTCAGCTTGCGCAGCGACCGGGTCAGTTCGAAGTAGCCGTGCGCCGCACTGCCACGGGCATGCACGATGCGCTCGGGAATGCGCTCATGGTCGAAGTGGGTGATCTTCTCGCGCAGGATGAAATCTTCCAGCAGGCTCGGCCCGCGCGGTCCCTGCCGCAGCGAGTTCTGGTTGTCGGCCACGGCCAGGCCCTGGTTGGTGGTCAGCACCGGATGACTGCCGCCGGCCAGCTGATGCAGTTCATCGCCCTGGCCGCGGCTGTCGCGGTAGGTGGGGGTGGCGGGGGCGCGCTTGCCGGTCGGCTTGCTGGCGGCCATGGACGGTCTCCTGGGGCGGGTAGGGGCAGACCCTGACACTGGCGCCGGTCGCGTTAAACCCAGGTCCCGTGGGAGTGAACGCACAGGGAAATCGGCGGCTCGGGTATGCTTGCCGCATGCGAGTCGAACCCGCCGACATCGAAGCCCTGTTCGACGCCATTCCGGACGTGCTGTTCTTCATGAAGGACCGCCAGGGCCGCTACACCTACGTCAACCAGACCATGCTGCGACGGCTGGGGCTGCGTGCGCGCAAGGACGTGATCGGGCGCACCGCCGCCGAGATCTACCCGACCGGGCTGAGCGCCGACTACGTCGACCAGGACGCCCGGGTGCTGTCCGGTGAGGTGATCGAGAACCTGATGGAGCTGCACCTGTTCGCCAACCGCGAACCGGGCTGGTGCCTGACCTGCAAGCGCCCGCTGCTGGTGGACGGCCAGATCGAGGGGCTGATCGGCATTTCCCGCGACCTGGGCCAGAAGGACAGCCTCGGCGCACAGTACGAGCAGCTGCGGCTGGCGCTGGCCCATCTCAATGCGCACTACGCCGAGAACGTGCGCATGCAGACCCTGCTGGACATCACCGGTTTCTCGCTTTCCAAGCTGGAGCGCAGTTTCCGCAAGGTGTTCCAGATGACCCCGCAGCAGGTGCTGACCCGCCTGCGGATCCAGATGGCCATGCACCTGCTGCACGGCAACGAGAGCATCGCCTGCATCGGCCAGGCCTGCGGCTTCAGCGATCAGAGCGCGTTCACCCGCAAGTTCAAGGCCGAAACCGGTTTCTCGCCGCGCGCCTACCGGGCCCGTATCGGCGACAGCATCGGCGAGCCGGTACCGGCCTGAGTTTCCTGCTGCGCTGTGCCTATCCCGGCGGCCGCCGGACACTGTAAGGTGACGCCCCTGTAGCCGCCGCCAGCCCTGCCGATGCCCGCCACCCCCAATTCCAGCACCTCGCCCTCCCGCCTCGGCCATTCGCTCAAGCCGCGGCAGCTGATCATGATGGGCCTGGGCAGCGCGATCGGCGCCGGCCTGTTCCTGGGTTCGGGCGTGGGTGTGCAGGCGGCCGGTCCGGCGGTGCTGGTGTCCTACCTGGTGGCCGGTGCGCTGGTGATCATCGTGATGAACGCACTGGGCGAGATGGCGGCGGCCAAGCCCACCAGTGGCGCGTTTTCGGTCTATGCAGCCGATGCCATGGGCGCCACCGCCGGGGCCACCGTGGGCTGGCTGTGGTGGGTGCAGCTGGTGATCGTGATCGCCGCCGAAGCGGTGGGTGCGGCCGGCCTGCTGGCCACGGTCTGGCCGGTGGTGCCGGTGCCGATGGCGGCGCTGGCCTTCATGCTGTTCTTCACTGCCATCAACCTGCTCGGGGTGAAGAACTTCGGCGAGTTCGAGTTCTGGTTCGCGATCCTCAAGGTGGCGGCGATCCTTGCCTTCATCGCTGTCGGTATTGCCCTGCTGATGGGCTGGCTGCCGCAGGTGGCGTCGCCGGGGCTGAGCAATTTCACCGAGCATGGTGGCTTCGCACCGAAGGGACTGGCCGGCATCGGCGCGGCCCTGCTGGTTGTCGTGTTTGCCTTCGGTGGCACTGAGATCGTCGCTGTCGCCGCTGCTGAAACCGAAGACCCGGAGCGCAGCATCGCCCGCGCCATCCGCACCGTGGCCTGGCGCATCCTGGTGTTCTACATCGGTTCGCTCAGCGTCATCATCGCGGTGGTGCCGTGGACCAGTGAAGCCCTGAAGTCGCCGTTTGCCGCCGTTCTGGATGTGGCCAACATTCCCGGTGCAGCCACCGCCATCACCCTGATCGCGGTGATCGCGCTGCTGTCGGCGCTCAATGCCAACCTCTACGGTGCCTCGCGCATGATGTACTCGCTGGCACAGCGCCGCGAGGCACCGGCAGTACTGGGCTGGACCGACCCGCGCCAGGTGCCGGTGATCGCCGTGCTGGCCAGCGTGCTGTTCGGCTTCGCCGCCACGGTGATGGAACTGCTGTTCCCGGACAAGGTACTGCCGGTGCTGCTGAACATCGTCGGCTCCACCTGCCTGCTGGTGTGGACGCTGTCGCTGGTTTCGCAGCTGGTGCTGCGCCGCCGTGCCGACCGCCTGGGCACCCGCCTGCCGTTCCGCATGGCCGGCTTCCCGTGGTTGACCGTGATCGGTCTGGCCGTGCTGGCGCTGATCTTCGGCCTGCTGCTGAGCGAATCGCACACCCGCCTGCAATTCCTGTCGATGGTGGCGCTGACGGCAACCATCGCCGCCAGCAGCGCCATCGCCCGGCGCCTGCGCGAGGCCTGATCGATGCCGCCGGGCATGGCCCGGCGCCACCGATACACCCTGCGCACATGCGCCCTGCCATGCTGACCGTGTGGGTCGTCACCGGCCCCTCGACCAGGAGCACCGCATGCTGCGCAGCCGCCCCTTCCTGATGTTCACCGGCCAGGCCGAAGCGGCGCTGGCGCTGTACGCCGAAGCCTTTTCCGATTTCCGCCTGCTGGCCCTGCAGCGCCATTCCGAAGGCGCAGGCGCAGGTGTGCCGGGCCAGGTGCGCCAGGCCATCTTCGTGCTGGGCGGTACCCACTACCTGTGCTTTGACAGCCTGGATGTGCACGCCTTCACCTTCACCCCCTCCCTGTCGCTGTTTGTGGAGTTCGCCAGCGCCGAGCAGCTTGATCGTGCCGCGCGCGTGCTGGGCGACGGAGGGCATTGGCTGATGCCTCTCGGCGAACATGATTTCAGCAGCCGCTACGGCTGGGTGCAGGATCGCTTCGGCGTCTCGTGGCAGCTGAGCCTGGGGCAGATGCCGGACCCGTGATGCGTTCTGCCGCTGCGCTCGCCGGGCATGGCCCGGCGCTACCGGTAAACGAATACGGCCCGCTTGCGCGGGCCGTTCCGTTGCCAGGGCGACGAAGGCTTATGCCTCCACTTCATCATCCTTGTAGGCGTCGACCGGGATGCACGCACACATCACGTTCTTGTCGCCGTACACGTTGTCCACGCGTGCCACCGGCGGCCAGTACTTCTGCAGCTTCAGGCTCGGCAGCGGGAACGCTGCCAGTTCACGCGGGTAGGCGTGGGTCCACTCGCTGGCGGTCACCGCAGTGGCGGTGTGCGGCGCGTTCTTCAGCGGGTTGTCCTCGCGGTCCAGGCGGCCGTCTTCGATCGCGGTGATCTCTTCACGGATCTGGATCATCGCGTCGATGAAGCGGTCCAGTTCGTGCAGCGATTCGCTCTCGGTCGGCTCGACCATCAGCGTGCCGGCCACCGGGAAGCTCAGCGTCGGGGCATGGAAGCCGAAGTCGATCAGGCGCTTGGCCACGTCCTCGGCGCCGATGCCGCTGGTCTTCTCCAGCGGACGCACGTCCAGGATGCACTCGTGCGCGACCAGGCCATTGCGGCCGGTGTACAGGGTCTTGAAGTGCGGGGCCAGGCGCTTGGCGATGTAGTTGGCGTTGAGCTGGGCGACCTGGGTCGCCTTGCGCAGGCCTTCGGTGCCCATCATCGCGATGTACATCCAGCTGATCGGCAGGATAGAGGCGCTGCCGAAGCTGGCCGCGCTGACCATGCCGACCGGGCCGTTGTCACCCAGCTTGCCCGGCAGGAACGGAGCCAGGTGCTCCTTGACCGCACACGGGCCAACGCCCGGGCCGCCGCCGCCGTGCGGGATGCAGAAGGTCTTGTGCAGGTTCAGGTGGGAAACGTCCGAACCCCACTTGCCCGGCTTGGCCACGCCGACCAGGGCGTTCATGTTGGCACCGTCGGTGTACACCTGGCCGCCGTGCTTGTGGATGATCTCGCAGATCTCCACCACTTCTTCCTCGAACACGCCGTGCGTGGACGGGTAGGTCATCATGATCGCGGCCAGGCGGTCGCTGTACTTCTCGGCATTGAGGCGGATGTCTTCCACATCGACATTGCCGTTGGCGTCGGTCTTGGTCACCACCACCTTCATGCCGCACATCTGTGCCGAGGCCGGGTTGGTGCCGTGCGCCGAATCCGGGATCAGGCAGATGTCACGATGGTCTTCGCCGCGCGAGCGATGGTAGGCACGGATCGCCAGCAGGCCGGCGTACTCGCCCTGCGCGCCGGAGTTCGGCTGCAGGCTCACCGCGTCGTAGCCGGTGCACTCGACCAGCATCGCTTCCAGCGACTCGATCAGTTCCTTGTAGCCCAGCGCCTGCTCGGCCGGCACCAGCGGATGGATCTGCGAGAACTCCGGCCAGGTCACCGGGATCATCTCGGCGGTGGCATTGAGCTTCATCGTGCACGAGCCCAGCGGGATCATCGTGCGGTCCATCGCCAGGTCCTTGTCGGCCAGCGAACGCAGGTAGCGCAGCAGTTCGTGCTCGCTGTGGTGGGTGTTGAACACCGGGTGGGTCAGGAACTCAGACTGGCGCAGCAGGCCGGCCGGCAGCGCGTCGGCGGTGCTGGCATCCAGTGCGTCCACATCCAGCGAAGCGCCGAACACCGACGCCACGGCCACGATGTCGGCGCGGGTGGTGGTTTCGTCCAAGCTGATGCCGACCGAGTCGCTGTCGATCGCACGCAGGTTGTAACCGGCGGCACGGGCCTTGGCGTGGATCTCATCGGCGTGCACGCCGGTGACATGCAGGGTGTCGAAGAAGTCGCCACCGACCTGCACGCCGGCACTGCGCAGCGCGCTGGCAAGGATCGAGGCCAGGCGGTGGGTGCGGCGGGCGATGCGGGTCAGGCCTTCCGGGCCGTGGTAGACGGCATACATCGAGGCCATCACCGCCAGCAGCACCTGCGCGGTGCAGATGTTGGAGGTGGCCTTCTCGCGACGGATGTGCTGCTCGCGGGTCTGCAGGGTCAGGCGGTAGGCCGGGTTGCCCTGTGCGTCGATCGACACGCCGATCAGGCGGCCCGGCATCGAACGCTTGTAGGCATCACGGCAGGCCATGAACGCAGCGTGCGGGCCACCGAAGCCGAACGGCACGCCGAAACGCTGGCTGTTGCCGACCACGATGTCCGCGCCCCATTCACCGGGTGCAGCCAGCAGGGTCAGCGCCAGCAGATCGGTGGCCACGGCCACCAGGCCGCCGCGTGCGTGCACGGCATCGACCAGCGCCTTGTAGTCGCCGACCTGGCCGAAGGTATCCGGGTACTGCAGCAGCAGGCCGAAGCCGTCCGCTTCCAGCGCTTCGGCCGGCGTACCCACGCGCAGCACGATGCCGAGCGGTTCTGCGCGCGTGCGCAGCAGTTCCAGCGTCTGCGGGTGCACAGCGTCGTGCACGAAGAAGGTGTCCGACTTCGACTTGGCTGAACGCTTGGCCAGGGTCATCGCTTCGGCCGCGGCGGTCGCTTCGTCCAGCAGCGAGGCGTTGGCGATTTCCATGCCGGTCAGGTCGGCGCACAGGGTCTGGAAGTTGATCAGCGCTTCCATGCGGCCCTGCGAGATTTCCGCCTGGTACGGGGTGTAGGCGGTGTACCAGGCCGGATTTTCCAGGATGTTGCGCAGGATCACGTTCGGCGTGTGGGTACCGTAGTAGCCCTGGCCGATGAAGCTGCGCAGCACGGTGTTCTTGTCGGCGATCGCGCGGATCTTGGCCAGCGCCTGCACTTCGGTGATCGACTCCGGCAGCGCCAGCGGTGCCGGCGACTTGATCTTGGCCGGCACGATGGCATCGGTCATCGCATCCAGCGAGGCGTGGCCGATGACGCCGAGCATCTGCGCGATCTCCGCATCGTTGGGGCCGATGTGGCGCTCGACGAAGGCCGAATGATGCTCGAGCTCACGCAGGGAAGGGGTGTTCTGGGACATGGCGAAGGATCCGTCAGGAAAGGGCACACGCACGGGCACAAGCCGCCGGTCGGCGGTCTGCGGGCGCCCCTCTGTCCTTTTGCCTGAGAGTTTAAAAGCGCGGCGGACCGCAGCTTCGTGCCCCTTCGGCGCCGGATCGAACCGGTCTCTCCAGAGTTCTGTTACGGGTGGTATCGGGCCTGAGCGATTACGGGCGTTGCGCCTTCGGCAGCGGTGTTCCGCTTCTCCCACCGTGTTGCCCGCCGATTATAGCCCGTTGCCGCTGCCCGACGGTGGCCTTTTGCGGCCCTGTGGGGCTGAATGGCCGATGGCCCGGGCGTGCGTTTTGTGCAGCTGTGCATGGCGCCGGGCGCATTACCCACCTATGATGGCCGGATTCTCGTATTCATCTGGCGCCGTCCCTGCTGCAGGGGATCGGCGCCCGCCGTGCGTGCCGCGCATGGCCCTGCCGGACGCTTGCCCGATGACCGCCGCTGTTGCTCCTTCCACCCGCCGCATGGCCCTGCTGCTCGCCGGCCTTGCCATGTTCGGTCCGTTCTCGATCGACACCATCTTTCCTGCGTTCCCGCAGCTGGCCGAGCGCCTGGCGGTGGACGAGGTCGCCGTGCAGCAGACCATCAGCGTGTACCTGCTGTTCTACGGCCTGATGAGCCTTGCACATGGCCCGCTGTCCGATGCCTGGGGCCGCAAGCGGGTGATCCTGGGGGGGCTGGTGGTGTTCGTCGGCGCCTCGGTGGGCTGTGCACTGTCCACCGACCTGACCACGCTGCTGGCCTTCCGCGCGCTGCAGGGCCTGTCGGCCGGCGTGGGCATGATCGTCGGGCGCGCCGTCATCCGCGACCTGTACCACGGCCACGATGCCCAGCGGCTGATGAGCCAGGTGTCGATGCTGTTCGGCATCGCTCCGGCCATCGCGCCGATCATTGGCGGCTGGATCCTGCTCAGTGGCGCCGGTTGGCCGCTGATCTTCTGGTTCCTGGTGGTGTTCTCGCTGGTGCTGCTGGCGGCCACGGCGCGGTTCCTGCCGGAAACCCATCCGCCACACGCGCGGGTGGGGTTGTCCCCGCGCACGCTGATGCGCGATTACGTGCGCATCGGCTTCAACCCGCGTTTCCTGCGCCTGGCGCTGGCCGGCAGCATCGGCTTCGGCGGCATCTTCCTGTACATCTCCTCGGCGCCGGCCATCGTGATGCAGCACCTGCACCTGGGTGAGGGCGGGTTTGCGTGGTTGTTCATTCCCACCATCGGCGGCATGACCACCGGTTCGTTCCTGTCCGGGCGCATGGCCGGGCACAGCACACCGACCCGCCAGGTTTCCATCGGGTTCACCCTGTGTGCGCTGTCTGCACTGCTGAACATCGGTTACGTCAGCCTGGCGCCGCAGTTCGCACTGCCCTGGGCGGTGATGCCGATCTTCCTGGGTGGCATGGGCATGGCGTTGATCTTCCCGATCCTGGCGCTGGCCGTGCTGGACATGTACCCCCAGCAGCGCGGCCTGGCCTCGTCGCTGCAGGCGTTCGTGCAGCTGATGATCAGCACGGTGGTGGCCGGCCTTGTGTCGCCGCTGCTGCACGGTAGTCCGCTGCACTTGGCGCTGGGCCAGGCCGGTTTCTTCGCCGCAGGCTTCGTGTTCTGGTACTGGGAGCACCGGCGCGAGCGTGCATCGCAGGCAGTGGGCACGGCGTAACGGGCAGCATGCAGGGGTAGGGCAGGCCGGCAGGCCTGCAAGGCCCGGCAACGGGCAGCAACCGGACTAGGCTGGGGATTCCAGCCAGCCGGTACGTGGATGCACGACAGCCAGCCAATCCGATGTCGTTGCATGAGGTACCCCCATGGCTGCACAGCAGACCTACCGCCTGTTCGAGGTGGCGCTGAAGGAGCGCCGCGTCCTTTCTCCTTCGCTGGACCGCATGGTGTTCACCGGCGTCGACGTGGCGGGGATGAAGACCGAGGGGCCGGACCAGCGGATCAAGGTGTTTTTCCCCTTGCCCGGCCAGCAGGTGCCGGAAGTGCCCCGCGGCGAGGACTGGTACCGGCGCTACCGCACGTTGCCCGACAGCCTGCGGCCGCCGATGCGCACCTACACCATCCGCCAGCTGCGCGCCGATCAATGCGAAGTGGACGTGGATTTCGTCCTGCACGGTGAAACCGGCCCGGCCTCGCGTTGGGCCATCCACGCACGGCCGGGTGACCGCGTCGTGCTGTTGGCCCCCGATGCCGAGTGCGCTGACAGCAGCGAAGGCTGGGAGTGGAAGCCACCGGCGGGCGTTGGCCAGGTGCTGCTGGTGGCCGACGAAACCGCCCTGCCGGCCGTGGCAGGCATTCTCGAGGAGCTGGCCGGGCTGGCCAATCCGCCGCGCGCACTGGCCCTGCTGGAGGTTGCCCAGGCCGGTGACGCGGTGCCGTTGAAGGCACCACCCGGCGCCGAGCTGGTGTGGCTGCCACGCGGGCAGTCCACGCATGGCCAGCCACTGCTGCAGGCGGTGCAGGCCCGGCTGGCATCGGCCTCGACCGTGGCCGATGGGGATGCGCTGGACGAGATCGACGTGGATACGCAGATCCTGTGGGAACAGGCCGATGCCGCTGCCAGCGGGGCGCTGTACGCCTGGGTGGCGGGCGAGGCCGGGGCGGTGATGGCGATCCGCCGCCACCTGCTGCGCGACTGTGGACTGGACCGCGGCATGGCCACTTTCATGGGCTACTGGCGGCACGGACGGGTGCTGGATTGAGGGTGCCTCCAGCGCTGCGTGAACCGGGGCGGGGGCGCGCTGGGTTATCCTTGCGCCCCCGCAACGCAAGCCCCATCGATGTCCACCTCTTCCAAATCCCGCCGCGACCAGCGCCGTCGCCAGGAACAGCAGGCCGCCAACAAGGCCGCCGCCACCGCCTCGCCCGTTGAGCCGCATGCCGAGCTGCGCGACATGCAGCGCACGCTGCTGGCCGGTATCGTCCGCCGCGACGGCGAATGGGTGCTGGGCATGGATGGCCGCATTGCCGGGCAGAGTGACAGCGCCGCGCAGGTGCTGTCGCTGATCATGCAGGCGGGTGAACTGCACGAGCGCAATGGCACGCCGGTGCGGTTGGTGTACTCCGACGCGCTGCGCGATGCGGCGCAGGCCGAGGCCAACGCGAAGGGGCAGACCTTCGATGAATTCAAGGCCGAACTGGCCGCGCAGCTGGCGGCGAAGAAGAACAACTGAAGGCCTGCGGCAACCACCGCGCCTGGACTGATTGCACCGCCAGGCATGGCCCGGCGCTACCGGAACGAAAAGGGCGGATCCTTGCGGATCCGCCCTTTTTTCATTTTGCCGCCGGGGCCGCGCTGGCCTGCCAGCCGCACATCTGGCCTTCGTTCTGCTGCTTCAACCAGGCATTGACCGGGCTGAAGTATTCAATCATCGGGCCGGCATCCAGCTTGTCGTTGCCGGTCAGCTCCTTCAGCGTGGCCTGCCACGGCTGGCTGGCACCCTTGCTCAGCATCGCCCAGTACTTCTGGCCGGCTTCCTTGTTGCCGTAGAAGGTGCACTCGTGCAGCGGGCCCTTGTAGCCGGAGGCATCGCACAGGCCCTTGTAGAACTGGAACTGCAGGATGCGCGCCAGGAAGTAGCGGGTATAGGGCGTGTTGCCCGGCACATGGTACTTCGCACCCGGGTCGAAGAATTCCTCACCCCGCGCGCCGGCCGGGGCCACGCCCTGGTATTTGGCCTTCAGGTCCCACCAGGCCTTGTTGTAGTTGTCCGGGGTGATCGAGCCATCGAACACGCCCCAGCGCCAGCGGTCGATCATCAGCCCGAACGGCAGGAACGACACGCCCGACAACGCCATGCGCATCTGGTTGTTGATGACCGCCTCGCGGCTCTCGCTCGGTGCGTCGACCAGGCCGATGGAGCTCAGGTACTTCGGCGTCATCGCCAGCACGATGGTGTCGCCGATCGCTTCGTGGAAGCCATCATTGGCACCGCCCTGGAACAACGGCGGCAGCGGGTTGTAGGCCAGGTCGTAATAGATGTGGCCCAGCTCGTGGTAGATGGTGGTGAAGTTCTCTTCGTTCGGCTTGATGCACATCTTGGTGCGCACATCGCCTTCCATGTTCATGTCCCAGGCGCTGGCGTGGCAGACCACGTCGCGGTCATCGGGCTTGATGAACTGGGTCTTGTCCCAGTAGGACTGCGGCAGCGACGGCATGCCCAGCGACACGTAGAAGTCCTGCGCGCGCTCGGTCATCTGCTTGGCGGTACGCAGCTCGGCTTCACGCTGTGCCTTGTACTGCGCGGCCACGTTGGCGTCCTTGCCGGCCTTGGCCAGCGCCGCGCTCAGGTTGGTCTGGTACTGCTTTTCCAGCGCTGCGGTGATGTCCAGGCTGCCGGCGCCCGGGTAGGGTTCCAGCTGGTCCCAGAGGTTGGACCAGTCCTGCTGCCACATGTTGCCCAGCAGATGCGCGGCGATCAGGCCGTCGCCCACTTCGGCCTTGTCCTTGCCGTAGGTCTTGTCCAGCTTGCCGCGCGCGTAGCAGTGCAGCTGCTCGTACATCGGCTTGACCTGTTCCCACAGGCGGTCGGTTTCCGGCCCGATCTGTTCCGGCGGCATGTCGTAGCCGCTGCGCCACATCTGGCCGGCATCGGTGAAGCCCATGCCCTTGGCGCCTTCGTTCACCAGGCTGACGAACTGCTGGTAGTCGCCACGCATGTTCTTGGTGGTGCTGTGCCAGCCCTGCCAGGCATCGAGCTGCTTGTCGTAGTCGCGGCTGCGCGCCAGCACCTGTTCCAGCTCGCCCAGCTGGCGGCACGAGTTCGGATCGTTGGCATCGGTGCAGTACTTGCCCGCGCCGTAGCTGCCTTCCATGCGGGTGGCGATCTGGGTCAGCTCGGCCAGCTTGGCCGGGTCGCGCGGTGCCGGCATCGAGGACATCAGCTTCAGCAGATGGATCGCGCGCTTGCTGTCCTCGCTCATCGGCTTGCCATCGAACTTGCCGGCCTGCTCGATCCAGCTGTTGAGCTGGGTGAGCGAACGCTCATTGGCCTTGGCCGCGATACGTTCGGAATCACTGTTGATGTAGGTGGAAGACAGCCACTGTGCCGAGGTCATCTCCGGGTAGGCCGCCTTGAACTCGGCATTGATGCGGGCCACGAACTGGTCGGCGGTTTCGCCGGCCGGTGCGCTGCTGCTGGCGGTATCGGTGCCGGGTGCTGCTTCCTTCTTGCAGGCAGCCAGGGCCAGCGTGGCGGTGGCGATTGCCGCAGCCAGCAGGAGATGACGGTGTTTCACGGGCGGTCCTTGGGTGGTGAACGACCGCCGAAGGCTAGTGGGCAGGCGCTGCCACCGCAAGTGGCAAAGGTCGGCAGGGCTGCGCCCTGCACCCGCAGAGGCCTTCAAGCAACGGCAAAAGCAACGCCAACAGCGGGGATTCCGTGGGATGGCGGGGCGGTGTGGACTTGCAGGACACGCCGTAAACCCCCAGTCCGGCCCAGCCGCTGGCGGCTGTGCGTTCGGGCGCTTGCGAAGCAGTGCTCCGCAAGCAAAGCGCCCTCACCCATGGGGGCTCGATGGCGCCATCCATGGCACCAACGGTCCTGCAAGCCCACACCGCCCCACCTCTGACACATCCCGGCAGCTGTTGGTAGGTGTCGACCTTGGTCGACACATCTGTCAGGTATCGACAATCAAAATGGAGTCGTTCCATCCGATCGCGGAAAACTGTCGAAGGCGGGGTGGGTCCGGTTGAGGGGGCGTGAGCCGCATGGATGCGGCGACCGAGCTTACATGGACGTACTTGCAGCGTCCCCCTCAAC